>CAZIKJ010000184.1:0-1969 GCA_964539685.1 uncultured Pelistega sp. | reverse complement strand
AATTATTTCAATAAAGTCACAATAATCATAATTATTATTTATATGGCCTTGTTGCCCTTACATGGAGAATTCAATGGCAAAGACGCTTTACGATAAGCTTTGGGATGCACACGTTGTAAACCAAGAGGAAGACGGTACCTGTTTAATCTATATTGACCGTCAACTATTGCATGAAGTTACGAGCCCGCAAGCTTTTGAGGGTTTAAGTATTGCCGGTCGCAAACCTTGGCGTATCAATGCCAACCTAGCAGTGGCTGACCATAACGTACCGACTAAAGATCGTGCTCAGGGCATTACAGATCCAATCTCTAAACTACAAGTGGATACTTTAGACAAGAACTGTGAAACCTATGGCATCACTGAATTTCGCATGAATGATATGCGTCAAGGTATTGTGCACGTGATTGGACCTGAACAAGGTGCAACCTTACCTGGTATGACTGTCGTGTGTGGTGACTCACATACCAGTACCCATGGTGCAATGGGCGCTTTAGCTTTCGGCATTGGTACCTCAGAAGTAGAACACGTACTTGCCACGCAAACCTTGCTCATGAAAAAGAACAAAAACATGCTGATTAAGGTTGAAGGTGAGCTGCCATTCGGTAGTACAGCCAAAGACATTATTTTGCATATTATTGGCATCATCGGTACAGCAGGTGGTACAGGCTATGCAATTGAATTTGCAGGTTCAGCCATTCGTGCCTTATCAATGGAAGGTCGTATGACCATCTGTAATATGGCGATTGAGGCTGGTGCACGCTCTGGTATGGTCGCTGTGGATGACAAGACGATTGATTATTTCAAAGGCCGTCCATACGCACCAACGGGTATTTTATGGGATCAAGCCGTACAGCACTGGCGTACTCTGCAGTCAGATCCTGGTGCGGAATTTGACCGTGTTGTTGAAATTAATGCCGCGGAAATTATTCCTCAAGTTAGCTGGGGCACATCGCCTGAGATGGTCGTATCCATCGTAGACCGTGTTCCTGATCCTGAGAAAGAGAAAGATGAAGTACGCCGTAGCGGCATGGAGCGCGCGCTCGAGTATATGGGTTTAGAGCCGAACACGCCAATGACAGAGATTCGCATTGACCGTGTATTTATTGGTTCTTGCACTAACTCTCGTATTGAAGATTTACGTGCAGCCGCTAAGGTTGCTAAAGGTCGTAAAGTGGCGAAGAACGTTAAACAAGCAATGGTGGTGCCTGGCTCTGGTTTAGTCAAACTGCAAGCGGAGCAAGAGGGCTTAGATAAGATCTTTATTGATGCGGGCTTTGAATGGCGCGAGCCAGGCTGTTCAATGTGTCTTGCCATGAATGCCGATCGTTTGGAGCCAGGCGAGCGTTGTGCTTCAACCTCTAACCGTAACTTTGAAGGCCGTCAAGGTCTTGGTGGCCGTACGCACTTAGTAAGCCCAGCGATGGCTGCCGCAGCTGCGGTTGAAGGCCATTTCGTAGATGTTAGAAAATTAGCTTAAGGGAGATTTAGAATGCAAGCTTTTACAACACATGAGGGCCTTGTGGCGCCAATGGATCGCGAGAACGTCGATACCGATTTAATTATTCCTAAGCAGTTTTTAAAATCCATTAAGCGCACTGGTTTTGGTCCAAACTTATTTGATGAGTTACGCTATTTAGATCATGGCGAGCCAGGCATGGACAATAGTAAGCGTCCTTTAAACCCTGATTTTGTCTTAAATCAAGAGCGTTACCAAGGAGCCTCAATCTTATTGGCGCGCAAGAACTTTGGCTGCGGCTCTAGTCGGGAACATGCGCCATGGGCCTTAACTCAGTTTGGTTTTAGAGCGATTATTGCGCCTTCTTATGCTGATATTTTCTTTAATAATAGTTTTAAGAATGGCTTATTACCTATCGTCTTAGGTGAGCTTGAAGTAGCGCGCCTTTTTGAAGAGGTAAAGGCGTTTGTAGGCTATAAATTACGCATTGATCTTGAGCGCCAAGTGGTGATT
>CAZIKJ010000183.1:0-1689 GCA_964539685.1 uncultured Pelistega sp. | reverse complement strand
GTCCGCAAACCACTTACCCTCAAGCGATGGATGCGGTTTAAAAAACTGCGAAACCATAGCGTCTAACTGGGTAAAAGCCAACAAAACCTCCTCTCCCACTTCAAAACAATCGTATGAAATCGCAGGACCAATCCAAGCTCTGATGCTTTGCTGCTGAATCCCTAATTGGGCCATTTTATGACGCATCGCCTTAACTGCTTCCTCTAACACTCCAGCACATAAACCACGCCAACCTGCATGTGCAGCCGCAATCACCGTACCGTCGTCACAAGCAAACACGACTGGTAAACAATCTGCTGTCATAATTGCTAAGACACAATCAGAACGTGTTGTCACCGCTGCATCCGCCGTCTTGTCTTGACTTTGTTCGACATCCGCATCGTATACCGCAATTCCATGGACCTGGTTTAACCAAATCGGTGCATAAGGCAACAGATCTTTTAAGCGCTCGCGATTCGCTTGAGCGTGCTCTGGCACATCACCACAATGCAAACCCAAATTAAAACCAGCAAAAGAACCCTCGCTAACACCAGGCATATCTCTTCGACTGGTACCATACGCCACCTTCGACCAGCTCTGTCCAGTAATTAATTGATACGAATCCATCCTCTTTCACCTTCACTTTTTTGCTTGCTACAGCGCGTCTAACCATCTACTCACTGGCTATTATCATATAGCCTTAATAATATTCGACTCTAATAGCCTTCCTAGGCATCAGACTCAAGCCACTGAATCTGTGCAATCAAGTCCTGCATATCTTGCGCGATCGGCGCATTAAACTCAAGTTTATCGCCACTCAAGGGGTCAATAAAGCCCAGTTGAAAAGCATGCAACATCTGCCGCTCAACACGAACCAGACTGCCATATAGTTGGTCACCTAATAAGGGATGAGCGATGCTCGCCATATGAACTCGAATCTGATGCGTTCGCCCCGTTTCAAGACGGCACTCTAACAAACTTACCATACGTTCTTCAAACTCGCCTTTTTGCAAAAGCTGATAATGAGTAATCGCTGGCTTCGGCGCAATTGGACGCTCCACACTCATACGCACAGGGACTCTAGGATCTCGCCCAATAGGCTTATCAACCGTTCCTTGTTCTTGCGTAATGCCACTGGCAAGAGCCCGGTATCGACGACTCATTGAGCGATCCTGTAGTTGACGTACTAAGTGTGTCTGTGCCTCCATCGTGCGTGCGATGACCAAAGCTCCCGAGGTATCTTTATCTAAGCGATGCACAATACCTGCACGAGGCACTACTGCAAGCTCAGGATAGCGAAACAATAAACCATTAAGTAAAGTCCCACTCCAATTGCCTGCACCAGGATGAGTTACCAAACCCACAGGTTTATTCACCACAATCCAAGCCGGGCTTTCTGCGATCACCTCAAACTCAATATCCTCAGGCAAAAAAGCCTTACTCTGTTCACTCGCTTGTTCTTGTACAGTAATAACATCGCCTGGCCCTACCACGAGGCGTACCTTAGCCACTTTATCTTGCACCGACACAAAGCCTGATTCAATCCAAGTCTGTAGTCGCCCACGTGAATGTTGCGGCATTAACTTCGCTAACACTTTATCTAAACGATCTGACTCCACATAACGGTCCAAACGAAATACTTGTGGTTCATCAGAAACCACCGCCGAGCTAAACATTGCCTCTGCCTCGGCTTCTAAATCACTCTCAAAC
>CAZIKJ010000182.1:0-3455 GCA_964539685.1 uncultured Pelistega sp. | reverse complement strand
GAAGTCGACTGCTGGGTCAACGACAGGTTTGACAATCTTGCTACGAATCGCAAAGTCACCGAAGCATTCATTATCTTCACGATTCTCAGCCCAGTCTTTCACCCAGCCATCGATTAAATTCACAATTTCATCGGCACTAATGTTCTCTTTGAATAAGCGTGGAATGCGTGTGCCGATACGATTACCACCAAGATGTAAGTTATAACGGCCGACTGCTTTACCGACTAAACCGATCTCCGCTAACATGGCACGGCCACAGCCATTCGGGCAGCCTGTGATGCGGGTAACGATGGTTTCATCGGCCACACCATATTTCGCCATAATCGCATCTAAGCGGTCTGTAAACTCAGGCAAGAAGCGCTCAGCTTCAGCCATCGCTAATGGGCAGGTGGGTAAGGACACACAGGCCATGGATTGTTCACGTAGAGGGGTGACGCCATCATCAATTAGGCCATGTGCACGTGCAATCTCTTCAATCTTCTTCTTCTGACTAGCGGCGACACCAGCGACGATTACGTTCTGATTGGCCGTGAGGCGGAAATCACCCTTATGGATCTTAGCGATTTCACGCATACCAGTCTTAAGTGGACGATTAGGAAAATCTAGAATACGGCCATTCTCAATAAAGAGCGTTAGGTGCCAACGCTTATCTTCGCCTTGTACCCAGCCGATACGATCGCCCCGACCCGTAAACTCATAAGGACGAACGGGTTCAAACTTCACGCCAACACGGTTCTCCACTTCCTCGATAAAGGTCTGAAGACCCACACGGACAATGGTGTACCGGGTCTTGGCATTCTTGCGATTACTGCGGTTGCCCCAGTCGCGCTGGGTGGTGACAACAGCTTCAGCCACTTTTAACACATTCTCAAGGCGCACAAAACCAAAGTCATGCGCAATCGTAGGGAAGGTCGTGGTATTGCCATGCTCCATTGAGAGACCACCACCGACCAGTACATTAAAGCCAATTAACTTACCATTCTCACCAATCGCTACGAAGTTTAAGTCGTTCGCATGAATATCCACATCATTATGCGGCGGAATCACGACAGCGGTTTTGAATTTACGCGGCAAATATGTCTGACCAAGCACTGGCTCTTTCGGGTCAACGGCTTCCTTAGTTTGCGGGGCTGATAGCTCAGTCGTGAAGACTTTTTCCCCATCTAACCAGATATCGGCATAGGCAGTGGTCTTGGGTAAGAGGTGCTCTGAGATTTTCTTGGCCCATTCGTAAGCCTCTTCATGTAGCGCACTCTCCACAGGATTGCTGGTACATAGGACGTTGCGGTTCACATCGCCTGCTGTGGCAATCGAGTCAAGTCCAAGCTTATGTAGCCATTGGTGCATAGGCTTAATATCGTCCTTAAGCACACCATGAAATTGGAAGGTCTGACGGTTAGTCAGACGAATACTGCCGTAATCCGTATGCTTGGTAGCGAACTCATCAATCCCTAACCATTGTTCTGGATTAATAATGCCGCCAGGCAGACGACAACGCAGCATCACATTCTTCTTAGGATCCAATTTCTGTTCAAGACGTGAAGCACGAATATCACGGTCGTCTTGCTCATACATGCCATGAAAGCGAATGAGCTGAAAGTTATCACCAATAAAACCACCCGTTAAACCATCTTGTAGGTCATCAGTGATGGTGCCGTGTAAGTAATCACTTTGGCGCTTTAGGCGTTCATTATCAGAGAGAGGAGCTTGGGGGAGTTTGGCGCGGTCGTCGCTCATTGTTCTACTGTCCTTGAATGGGTGCCACGCAAGACACCCTGATTAAATAAGTAATCACTAATTATAGAGAGTGCTTATATAATCAGATAGACTGTTTTTTTATTTGATTAGAACCTAAAGTTATAATTGAGAGTTTTTTGCCTGCTCAATGGCTGCCTTGACTGCAGCTTTCGCTTGTGGGCTATTCTTCCAGCAACTTGAGCCAGTTAAGGTGGCTCCTTTGCTAAGAATTTCTTCAGCATCCGCCTTAGCAAGTTGTTGCAGAGAGATAAATCCCATCTGTTCTAAGCGAGCTATTACGGTAGGGCCTACACCTTTCACCTTAAGAAGGGTGGCGCGTTCTTCAGCATTAAATATCATGATAGTTTCTCTTCGTGGATATTGGCTTAGACTTGTCAGCATAAGTTTATATTATACCGCTTCAGGCGTCATTTTCTCTAATAATTAGCACCCACTTGCGGTGTTACTCCTTGGTTTAATACGGATGCTCTTACGACTTATCGTGACTCTGCTTGTGACCACAATCTTCACTATGTTGGTGCTCATGCGTGTGCTGGTGACCACAGCTATGATCGTGTTTATGTGCATGCGGATGTGCGTGATCGTGACCACAATCATGGTGATGAGTATGTCCACACTCATGGGTGTGCTGATGCTGATTATTAGCAATGACAGGCTCTGGGATGAAGGGAGCTCGGACGCTGCTTATAGTCACTCCTAATTGATTCAACAGTTGTGTATGCTGCGTATTAGGCTCGATATAAACGCAATCTTCGCCTAACTGAAGTGGTACCTTGAGTTGGCTAAGTTGATAGACTGCTTGCAATAGCGAGCGAGTATCAGCGACACTGAGTTTGTTGAGCTCCTCTACAGCAGCTCGCACGACAAAGAAACGGTTATTTTCGCTCAGTAAGATATCACCATCTTGTAAAGTTTCACCTGACTCTAGATTCAGCTGGAGCTCTTGACCATCACTTAGTGTAAGTGTAGTTTGTGAGAGGCGGCGTTGGGCTATGCTCATGGGTGCGTCTTGTGCTTGACGTAATATGGCGGGCGCTAGGCTACCTTTGCGTAGAAATTTAGTGACTGTAATCATAATCAAAATAAGAAATATCGTTGTGCTATGTGTAAGACCTTGGCGAGCTTAGACATTAATGAGATCCAAGCAGGGAGAGCCAAGCAGGGATATACTGGGGAGACTGAATGCTCTTATTCTACCATTAATCCCTATTATGATTGCAGCACGAAGTTTTTATGCCAGTTCGCGAGATTTGACCAGCAAAGAGGCTAAGCCTGTATTCAACAGGTCTTAGCCATCAATATATTATTAGTACACATCGCGTTGATAGCGCTTATCTTCGCGTAAAGTATTTAAATAATCCTCAGCATCGTCCTCAGATAAATTGCCTTCGGTGCGGATGATCTCTAATAAGGTATTTTCCACATCACGAGCCATGCGTGTAGCATCGCCACAGACATAGATATGAGCACCGTTCTGTAACCATTGCCAGACATCGGCTGATTTTTGCTTAAGTTTATGTTGAACATAAACTTTCTGCTCACCTTGGCGTGACCAAGCGAAATCATACTTTGGCAAGTAGCCTGCATTGTGAATCTTAATCCACTCGCGTTGGTAGAGGAAGTCTTCGGTGAATTTCTGGTTACCGAAAATTAACCAGTTAGCGCCTTGGTCCTCATTGGCTTGGCGTTGCTGGATG
>CAZIKJ010000181.1:0-5963 GCA_964539685.1 uncultured Pelistega sp. | reverse complement strand
GGTGATACCAATATGTGCCGGCACTTCCTTTGGGCAGAGTAAATCGATAAATACGTTCTTCGCGCGCAGGCACGCTGTCTTGTGGGTTGCCATCTTGGTCTGAAGGCACAGGTAAACCATGCCAGTGCACGGTCGTGGGCTCAGGCAATTGATTTTTGAAGAGGATTTCGACCTCGTCACCCTCGAACACCTCGATTTGTGGTCCTGGCAACAGGTCGTTATAAAGCCAGAACTCTGTCGGCGTACGATTGGCCACTGTTTTTTGTGCAGGAGCAGCGGTCAATTTGGCTTTGAACCGGCCCGCCTTACTACTTGCATTTTTCAAGCGCGGTAAAGCCTCCAGGGGACGTTGGGACGGCATGCGATCTAAGGGCAACAAAGCTTCCGCCATATCCGCGTGCGCCCCGTGCTGGGCGTCCCCCATCATGTCGTGATGACCGGCCATAGATGCGCCATGTCCAGCATGAGTCTGGGCACGTAGTACGGGAGGCGCCATAAGTAAGGCGGCTGCGCTAGCTTTCAAAATCTGTCTGCGTTTCATCATAAATCTCTCATAAAAAATATCTTTGCCATGAGTCAACCCATCCTTGCCCGGCATAGAAGCCGGTAAGGCTAAGGAGCCTCATTCTCTATCGACGCATGATTAACACGCGCCACCGTTATCCCATTTCGTTTCGAAGTGTCCAGAATCTGGACTACAACATCCGGTTGCGGGGGCTAGAACGTTAAACGTCGTTCCCTTTTCGTTGGACTGAACGCTGATTTTCCCGCCATGCGCTTCAATAATTGACTTGGTGATAGCTAACCCAAGACCCGCGCCTTCACTACTACGTTGCCGTGAGGCGTCAGGCCTATAAAACCGATCAAAAATATGAGCCAAATGTTCGGATGGTATGGGTTCGCCAGCGTTCCAAATACAAATCTTGGCCCTCTCCCCATCGACGCTGAGGGTCGCTGATACGTTGCTTCCCGCAGGTGTGTATCGGATGGCGTTAGACACAAGGTTGCTTAACGCACGACGCATCATCAGCCTGTCACCCACCATCCAGACCTGTTCACCCTTGAGTACTAGAAGCACGTTTTTTTCTTCAGCCCAGGCGCTAAAGTAATCGAAGAGAATGCGCATTTCGGCCTCAAGATCAATTTCGACGAGTTCGGGCTTAAGCAGCTTGTTATCTGCCTGGGCCAAAAACAGCATGTCACCAATCATTTTCGCCATGCGCTCGTACTCTTCCAGGTTGGAGTACAAAATCTCCTGGTACTGCTCTACGCTGCGGGCATGCGAAAGCGCGACTTCCGTCTGAGTTTTCAGGTTGGTGATTGGCGTGCGAAGTTCGTGTGCGATATCCCCCGAGAATGCTGAGAGCCGCTGAAAGGCATCTTCCAGTCGGCCCAGCATTTCGTTAAATGAAACGGCAAGTTCGGCAAGTTCTCGCGGCACGGCGTCAGGCTCAAGGCGCGTATGTAGCTGATCTGAGCCGATGCGGCGTATCTCGCGGCTGATGCGCCGGATTGGGGCATGACCTTGGTATACCGCGAACCATATCGCCAGAATTGCTATCAGGCATGCCGCCACCGTGACGATTCGAAGGTGATTGCGAAAGCTATTGAGGTAACGCAGGTGAAAATCAATGCCGGTTGCAACAGTAAGTTTTAGGAACTTGGAGCTGCCAAGGCCGTCGGAGTCGAGCCATAGGACAACGCCCCGCAGTGTTTCGTCACGATCTTTCCACATGCCAACCGTATCGACTGAAACCTTCTCGACAGGGAGTGCGATTCGAGAAAACCGTTCCAGGTCCGAGCCTGGTGATTGGTAAATTCGCCGGCCTGCATCATCGGAGATGTAGTAATAGGCATTATGGTGACCCGAAATTGCATCGGTAAGCCGCCGTTCCAGTTCTTCCGGCTCGACGTCCGAAGGCAAGGTGGCAACGGTGTGTTGCAACGCATAAACGACGGCATTGAGTTCGTCAACATCCTGCTGAATAAAATGATCGTTGATGGAGCGCTCGATCATCCAGCCAAAGGTAAGGAACACGACCGTTATAACCATTCCTATCGAGACGGTGAGCCGTACTACTAACGAGGTCGGACGTCGTTTCACTTATTCATCCGCCTGAGTCACATCAAGCATGTAGCCCATGCCGCGCACTGTATGGATCAGTTTTGGCTCAAAGTCGTCGTCAATTTTCGCCCGTAATCGTCTTATCGCGACATCGATCACGTTGGTATCGCTATCGAAGTTCATGTCCCAGACCAGAGACGCTATTAATGAGCGAGGCAGAACTTCCCCTTGCCTGCGTACCAAAAGCTCCAGCAATGCGAATTCTTTGTTTGTTAAATTAATACGCACATCCTGGCGCACCGCCCTGCGCCGAGGAATATCGAGAACCAGATCAGCCACCTGCATTTCAGTTTGATAAGCGGGGGTTGAACCGCGCCGCAGCAATGTGCGGACTCGTGCAAGAAGCTCAGAAAAAGCGAAGGGCTTGACCAAGTAATCGTCGGCACCCAGCTCCAAGCCTTTCACACGATCTTCGACACTGTCGCGTGCAGTTAAAAACAGTACTGGCGTGGTTGACTTGGTGTCGCGAAGGGCTTGCATAATACGCCAGCCATCAACGTCGGGCAGCATCACGTCAAGGATAATGACGTCGTACGAACCGGTTAACGCCAGATGGTGCCCATCCAGTCCTGTACGCGCAAGGTCCACAATAAATCCCGCTTCTGTTAGACCTTGTTGAAGGTAGTTCCCAGTTTTCACTTCGTCTTCGACGATAAGCAATCTCATTACTACACACTCCTAAAAACTGATGGCGTCATAGGTAAGAGCCCCAAGCAACTCGCGTAAACGTCGCCACATCATTAACCAATCGCGCCCAGCGCCGGGAATGTCCTAAGCAGCCAAATAGCAAAGCGAACCAACTGCCCAGTTGCCACAGCAAGCCCCATAAGCACCAAAATTGTACCTGAAATAATTCGGAGATAACGGCCAGCTTGGCGCAGGGAGCTCAGTTTGCAACGGGCTGGCCAGGGCCATATCTTGATGGGTGGTAATTACCGCAATACCGCCATCATCAAGATGCCTATCGACCGCTTGTGCAACATGCTGACTTGCCTTGGTGTCCAAAGCCGTCAAGGGCTCATCCAAGACCCACAGAGTGCGCCTGGAGAGAAATAATCTCGCGAGGCTGACACGTCGTTTCTGACCCTGGGATAAGGCTCGCACCGGCATATGGGCACTGCCTTGCAATCCTATGCGTTCCAAAGCATCCTGCACAACCGACAGTTCAACCGGTTCGTTTACTAATGAAGCGATGGACTGCAGGTTCTCGGTGGCACTTAAGCTGTCTTTCAGTCCCAATGGATGGCCGCAATAAAGCAGCTCTCGGCGGTACTCGGCCCCTAAATGTTTAATTAATCTGGTCTTCCAGTTGATCGTTCCTGCAAAGGGCGGTGTCAGCCCGACAAGCATGCGTAAAAGGCTTGTTTTGCCGCTTCCGTTCTCGCCGGTGATGAGGAGGCCCTCGCCAGACCTTAGAAGGAAACTCACATCATGAAATAGGCGGCGTTCACCACGAACACAGTCCAGATTACTCACTTCAAGCACTGCCTTTCCTTACTTGCTATGTTTTAGTGATCGTTGCGCTCGACATTTTTATAAAAGAGCACTGAAGACGTGGTGTGTTACAGCCACGCCTTGAGAATGTCCGCCAGGAGGTGCTGCGACATCGGTTATGGTACTTTAGTCTTACGCTACTGACGAGACCATGACTGCACGATTACAAAATTGTCATGTTGCAATATGCATCGTTTCATGTGGGCGTTCACGCCGGTTAGCCAGGTCAATACTGCCTTGCCGACTCTCAGTGCGTCGACTTCGGGCTACGTTGCGATTGCAATGTTCGCTTCCATCGGGAAGATGACGGAATCGCCATACGTGAAGCGTTCCACAATAAGACGCGTTGCCTTTTCCACTTTCTCCACCAGAGCTAAGCGCTCCGGGGCGCACATAGACGCAAACGCCGGCACGGACGTCGCTGCACCCAATATCGAATAATGAACAAACTTTTCAGGGTCTGGCATCCGAATCGACAATGATCGGGTCGTGGTTTCGACGCGATCAAAGCCGGCATTGTGCAGCAATGCATAAAGCTCGTCTGGATTTGATAATGAAAAAGCGACGTCAACATCGGTAACCGAAACATTAAGATGATGTGCGACCGCTGTGAATAAGGCTTCGTGAAGCGGGTGCCTTTCCAGGGCCTGCCACACACTAATAATGGCTCTGCCTTCTTCTCGGAGTACGCGTCTAGCCTCCTTGGCCGACGCAAGCCGATTCGGAAAAAACTGGAATCCTTGCTGACACAACACAAGATCAAAATCCTTGTCCGGAAGGTTCAGTTTGGTCGCATCGCCTTCTTGCCACGTAATGACTGCTCCTGCAGGTTGGGGTTGGGGTTGTGCACGGCCAACTTGGAGCATTGCTGGGTTTATGTCCACAGCAAGAATTTGTCCGGACGAACCGACCATGGGCGCCACTTGCCTGGCAACACTGCCGGTGCCACACGCAAGATCCAGTACGCGCTCACCCGATTGTGGGTTTGCCAGATCAATTAGTACGCGTGTCCAGGGATCTGCAATGGGGCGACTAAGGTAGCGCTCGTACACTTCTGCAGGATTGTCATTTTGTTGAATGTCTTGAGTGCTCATAATCATCTTATATGTTGTTTTTCAATAGGTTAAGACCACGAAAGAGAAAGCGCAAATGCAATGAGGCAGTAGAAACGTGGGGCCCGACGGTAGTGAACCTTCCAATATGACCAAAGAACACTGCATTCAGGTAAAGATGCCTAACTAACTATATTGACTACGCGCTGACCGGACGATGACTCTGTTATTACTCTTTTGTCATGCGTTAGAGATGTGCTTCCCAGTGAGAAACTAGTGCTTTGGCCTACCCTTGCGATGGCATTGGACTTGCTGGTTCGAGGAGGTGGCGCACTTTGCTGAGCTACATACGACTAATTTCCTTCAAGTTCTATGGAGATGAATATGCCTCATGAGAAATTTAAATCTTGTATTGACGCGTGTTATGCGTGTGCTACTGCGTGTGATCATTGTGCGGTGTCCTGCCTTGATGAGCAAGACGTCAGGAGCATGGCACGATGCATAAAGTTGGATTTGGATTGCGCTGAAATTTGCCGCGTCGCGGCCAGTTATATGGCTAGAGGCAGTGAGTTTGCTCAGGCTATTTGCCGTCTTTGTGCAGAGGTTTGCCAAGCTTGCGCGGAAGAATGCGCCAAACATCAAATGAATCACTGCCAGCGTTGTGCCGAGGCGTGTCGCAGGTGTGCCGAGGAATGCAGACGCATGGCACAGATGGCTTGAATAGCGCGACAGCAGAAACGCTGACCCCGAAGTGACATAAACGGAGTCAATCAAAGGCCAGCCGTGCGCCGATTGCGACTGGCCCTTCTTTCTATGCTTTCAGCGTGGGGCTGTAGCCTGCCTCGCGAATAGCTTGCTCGATCGCGTCGGCGTCGAAGTTGCCTTCCACACGTACAACGCGCCCAGAGAGGTTGGTCGTTATAGTAGCTTCGGGTGCGACGTTTTGAGCAGCCGCCGTAATCGTACTCACACAGTGCCCGCAGGTCATATCGCTTACTTCAAACTCAAGCATTGTCGTTCCTTGTTTGTCGTTGAACATGACATCAGCATAAACCTTCCCAGCATGGCAAGGTCAACACCCGGCAGTTAGCGTTAGAAATGACAAAGATGTAATACCGATGCAATCTCCCTGACAGCGGCGAAGCTCTAAAGTAGATTCGTGGTTAAGTTTTTGATTCAACATTACGAACGTAACAGCAAGGAGAATCGACAATGAAATGCGATATGAAAACAATGTTGAAAGCCGGACTTGGTCTGGCTGCAGTGGCGATCGTAGGCTATGCGACCTTTCC
>CAZIKJ010000180.1:0-4301 GCA_964539685.1 uncultured Pelistega sp. | reverse complement strand
ATATCCACCATACCGCCGGCATCATGTTTGATATCAAACAGTTCTGAGTGATTTGGGTGGCCATCACGCATTTTTAGACGCATTTCAACAATATCGTCTTTGAGCTTTTCAGGTTCTCGATCAAGTAATAAGATTTGGCGGCGAATATGTTCAAACTGTTCGCCCACCTTAGGATCGCCAGCTGCAAAGCGTGCACGTGTTAGTGCTTGATGTTCCCAGACCCAAGCGTGTTCACGTTGATATTTTTCAAAACCTTCCACAGTCACTGCTAATAAACCAGATTCTCCATCGGGACGCAAGCGCATATCTAATTCATACATACGGCCTGAGGAGGTCATGGTGGAGACCCAAGTGCTCAGGCGACGACCAAGTTTGGCATAGGTTTCAATCGCATGTTCGGAGTCATCATCAAAGATCAGCACCAAGTCCAAATCTGAGGCATAGCCTAATTCCTTACCGCCCAACTTACCATAGGCAATAATCGCAAATTTAGGTTGTTCTGGTAAATCATATTTGCTGGTTTTGCGTAATTGACACCAAGTGCGAGCAAGACTTTCTTCTAAGAGCATATCGGCTAAAGCTGAAAGATAATCGGCCAGAGCTTCAACCGTTAGTTCTCCTTCTAAGTCTTGTGCCAAGAGTTGGAAACTCACCATCTTCTGTGCATCACGCATAAGATTCATCTGGCGCTCAATATCAGGCTCACCTTCATGAATGAGGCTTGAATCTAAATCCATGCGTAGTTGTTCAGCGGTTCCTGGTATATCGACGGGTTCGAGCAGGGTGCGCCAATCAATGAGGCTGTCAAGCAAGAGAGGATTCTGTAATAGATATTGGGCAGTCCAAGGGCTCGCCGTCATCAGGCGCGCAACACGTTGCAGGATTTCTGGATACTCAGCCAACAGAGCAATATAGGCACTACGCTGTGCTATGGTCTCAATCAAATCGAAAAGATAGAAGCAAGCTTGCTGCGGATTATCGGTTTTCGATGCAGCTAATAATAGACTCGGAATTAAGCCTTTAATGCGTTCACGATGTGCCTCGGAGAGGTTACGGAGACGGTGGCTTTTAAATAAAGACTCGATTGACTCCTGGATTTTACCTTGACACTCAGGCGTAAACTCTTGCTCAATAATGGTTTCTCGCTTTAAATTTAATGCTTGCACAGGGGTGGTGCCCGAGTTTAAAACCGACTCTTCTGAGCTTTCCTTAAAACCTAAAAGTCGGAACACATTACGAAAGGTATTAGCCACAAATTGACGATGTTGTTTTAACTCAGTCTCGAAGGCTTCACGCGTATAGCCCATAGTTCGAGCCAACAGCTGTAACACTGCAGGGTCAGAAGGCAATAGGTGAGTTTGTGCATCATCACGATATTGCAGCATATGTTCAACCCGACGCAAAAAGCGATAAGCTTGCTCTAATTGTATGGCATCATTCTCACCCACTAAACCTGAAAAAACCTCGGCTTGCAGTGCATTGAGCAAGTTCTTATGCTGCAAGCTAGGCATACGTCCGCCGCGGATGAGTTGAATCAATTGCACAATGAACTCTATTTCGCGGATACCACCTTCACCGAGTTTAACATTCTGGATTGTTTCAACACCTTGGCGGGCATTCGCGCGACGTTGCCAATCTTGTCTAATTTGTTCACGTAAACCGCGTAGTGAAGAGAGTGCATCAAAGTCAAAGTATTTACGATAGACAAAAGGCGTACGAATACTTTCTAAGGCATGGATATCCCTTGAGGGATCGCTATCGGGGAAATACTTCAGTTCAATGACTCGGGCTTTAATCCAAGCATAGCGCTCCCATTCGCGGCCCTGAGTAATCAAGTAATTTTCTAATGCATCTAAGCTCCAAGCCAAGGGACCGCTATCACCATCGGGACGTAAGCGTAGATCGGTGCGAAAGACAAAACCATCCGCATCAGGGTCTGAGATAATCGGCATCATACGTTGGGTAAGACGACCATAGAACTCATGATAGCTTAAGGGGCGACGGCCTTGAGTTTCGCCTTCGTCACCGTACAACATAATCAGGTCAATATCTGAGGAGACATTTAATTCTTCACCACCGAGTTTGCCCATCCCTAGGACAATCATTTCCATCGGTAAGCCCGTAATAGGATCTAAGGGGGCGCCATGCGCCTCAACCAATGTATGCATCACGCTGCGATAAGCGGCTTGAATGACCAAATCAGCCAGAAAACTCATGCTTTGCGTAACTTCCTCTAAGCTGGCTAAACCTGCGATATCGCGTATCAGGAGGGTGCTGAAAATACGCTGGCGTAACTGTCGAACTTGTCGACGGCAATCACTGCTCTCAGCAGGTGGCATGGCCGTTAAGGAACCCCCTAGTTGTTCAAACCAGCTGAGAATGCGCTGAGGATTAACTTCAGCTTGTATATCCTCTTGCCATTGTGCGAGTAGCTCAGGGCGCGCACTGAGACGGCGTTGTAAAAAAAGCGACCAGTTCAAGGCTTGTGTTACCGGGTCGCTGATAAGGCTTAATGGCCCAGATAAGGGTTCAGGATTTGATGGACTTGTTAAGGGATGTAAAGTATTCATAATTCGCGCAAGAGTTAGCTTACTACTTGTTATAATAGCGTGAATTTACCACCAGTGATGGGTCAGGGTAGTGCGTATATTAAGAAATACTTTACGAGTTGTAGGACTGTTAGTACTGATTTTATTGTTGCTCTTAGTGGCAGCATTTTTTATTGTGCGCTTTTATTTTGCCCCTAATCTTAATCAGTGGCGCCCAGAGCTTCAAGCTTGGGTTCATCAGGAAATCCATCCAGGTTTACACTTTGATAAGTTTGCGATTAGCTGGCAGGGCCTAGAGCCAGAGTTGGTTTTACAAGGCACTAAAATTCTTAATCAAGAAAACAAAGTTGAAGGTTCTGTCGAACAAGTTAATGTCCAAATGAATTGGATGGATATTGTTTCTGGACGGATTCAGGTTCAGGATTTGCGACTCGATCAAGCACAACTGACAATTTATCGCGATAAGCAAGGCTATGTGCGCTTAGCCGATGAAGCCATTTTATACAATCCTTATCAAGCTAAGCTTGAACATAATTTACCGAGTAATCGTGAGCTACATGAACGCGAAGAAAAGTTTAAATCTCAATTACAACAAATTTTTGACTATCTACCCGCTAATGTGCATCTCAGTCGTAGCCAGATTATTTGGCGCGATGAGCAACGACAAAGTCCTGAGCTTGTCTTGGATGAGGTGCAATTTGATCTCACCCAAGGCTTAAAGGGTTTACAACTTAAAGCCTCAATTCTACCGCCCGAAAACTTGGCGGGACCCTTACAGGTGCAGGCCGATTTAAGCCGCCTAGGCAAAGGGCGTGCCAAAATAAAATTTGATCATTTCTACCCTCAAGTACTGCGTCATTGGATAGATTTGCCTGTGTTGATTTCGCAAGGCTATATGGAAGAAGCGCAACTCTCAATTGGCTATCAGCAAGGCAGTATTACTGATTTCTCCTTCCAGAGTCAATGGCAAGATTTTGTCATTCATGAAGATCAGGGTGAGAAAGCCTTGGATATTCGTGCTGATGCAATCACCGTTAATATCGACTCGACCAATGGTATGCGTTTACCTTATGAGTTTAATTTTGCGGCCTCAAATCTTGGTATTTCAAGTGATGAAGTCTTTCGACATCCGCTTTCTTTATTTGGTGTACAAGCGAATGGACGTTATAGCGAAACTGAGCAGTTACTGCCTCGCATAGAGGTAGATTCACTGCGTGCGCGCTTGCCTACTGGAGCTGTGCAGGCCCATGGCGCTTGGCAAGTAGATCCGAATAGTGATAATGGACTACTTGATATTGAGGCACAGATTGGCTTTTTGGATTTAGCTGATTTACCTCGCCTTTTACCTAAAGCGATTGATGCCAACTCTCTTGATTGGCTCGAAGCTGCCTTTGTGAATGGCGAAATGGAGAATGTTGCTTTGAAAATCCAAGGGGTTGTGGATCATATCCCTTTTGGTCGTAGACCCGAATCAGGTATATTCCATGTACAGGGAGATGTGAAAAATGTCTTACTTAATTATCATCAGCAAGATGATAGAGGCGGTAAGCGTTGGCCTCAGTTAATAACTAAGCAAGCGAGAATTGATTTTCTGAATGATGCCATTCATGTGACAGCTGCGCAGGCACAATTAGAAGGTAGCGAAGCCTTGCATCTGCATGATGTTGAAGCAAAAATTACGAATATTGAAAAAGGCACAGTCGTTAATGTGCAAGCGAATTTACAAGCGACAGGGCAAGATTTTGTGGGTTT
>CAZIKJ010000179.1:0-1777 GCA_964539685.1 uncultured Pelistega sp. | reverse complement strand
TCTGTCCCGGCTTCTTCAAAATTATAGGTTGAATGCTCAACCTCTCCTTTATGATGAACATCTCCGTATTTAACATTGCCGACCCAATTAAGGTCGTAAACATTATCCACTTTCTGGACAAACATGGCTATGCGTTCGATGCCATAGGTCAGTTCCGCAGGAACTACATCCATATCAATAGAACCCATTTGCTGGAAATATGTAAACTGAGTTATCTCCATGCCATCAAGCCATACTTCCCAGCCAAGCCCCCAAGCTCCTGTCGTAGGATTTTCCCAGTCATCCTCAACAAAACGAATATCATGTTCTTTAGGATTAATACCCAGTGCTTCTAGTGAGCCAATATAGAGATCGACAATATTCGGTGGTGCAGGTTTTAAGACCACCTGATATTGATAGTAGTGTTGCAAGCGATTTGGATTCTCACCGTAACGGCCATCCTTAGGACGACGCGAAGGTTGCACATAAGCAGCAAACCAAGGCTCAGGACCGATGGCGCGCAAAAAAGTCGCTGTGTGCGAAGTTCCCGCACCGACTTCCATATCAAAAGGCTGAAGCAGGGCGCAGCCGTGTTGGTCCCAATAGGTTTGCAAGGTTAAGATAATTTGCTGAAAAGTTATTGGCATGGAGTTATCGCTTGTCTCTATTTACTAAAAACTAGATTTTAGGGTATTTTATGAGGATAATCAGTAATAAATGCCGAATCTGTAATAAATGGCTAGTGCGAAAAAAGCCCATGTACTTTGTAAAAGGCTAGGTGCTTTGTAAAAAGCCCTATGCGAGTTAAAAAGCTAGGTGCTTAAGTAAAACCGTGTGCTTAGTAAAAGACTATATGCTTGTTAAAAGGCTATACACTTATTAGTATAGTAACGCCTATGTGAAAACTAATGCATTACTGAATTTAAAGAATCTATAACGTATCAATTCCCAGGAGGAACTCGTGGAACCTTTAGTATTAACCGAACAAATTGGCCGTGTTTTAGTCATCACCATTAATCGCCCGCAAGCGCGTAATTCTTTAACCTACGATACCTCATTCGCCTTGGCTGAAGCCTTGGATCGTCTTGATAATGATGTGGAAATTTCAGTCGGTATTTTACGCGGCCAAGGTGAGACTTTCTGCTCTGGTATGGATTTGAAAGAGTTCGCTAAGACACAACGTCGTGCTGTGGTACCAGGCCGTGGTCTGGGTGGTCTTTGTGAGGCGCCAACCGTTAAGCCCTTGATTGCTGCGGTTGAGGGCTATGCCTTAGCGGGTGGCTTTGAGTTGGCATTAGCTTGCGATATGATTGTGGCGGCGAATAATGCCAAATTCGGTTTGCCTGAGGCTAAGCGTGGTCTCGTGCCTGGTTCGGGCGGGATGTTACGTCTACCGCAACGAGTGCCTTATCCAATGGCTATGGAAATCTTATTAACGGGCGATATGTTCAGCGCGCAACGTGCTTATGATCTGGGTTTGGTGAATCAATTAGTGGAGCCTGGTGCCTCACTTGATGCTGCCTTAGAATTGGCTAAGCGTGTTGCCGCCAACGGTCCATTAGCCTTGCAAGTGATTAAACAAGTGGCGCGTCAAGCCAGTGATTGGCGTCAAGAGGATATGTTTGCCTTGCAACAACCGCGTATGCAACAAATTTTTGCCTCCGAAGATGCGAAAGAAGGGGCAACCGCATTTGCAGAGAAGCGCGACCCTGTCTGGAAGGGTCGCTAGTCCATATCTGCACCTACGGCCTGGTTCGCTAGCGATTATCTGTCGATGCTCAGAAAAATGCTTATAAAT
>CAZIKJ010000178.1:0-3227 GCA_964539685.1 uncultured Pelistega sp. | reverse complement strand
TAGCGAATCGTATGATGCATCCACGTTACGGTAAAGAGCGTGAATATGCAGTGCGTGTTTTAGGTGAAATGACTGAAGAGCAACGTAAGCAGTTATTGCAAGGTGTTCAATTATCAGATGGTCCAGCACAGTTCGGTAGCTTGGATTATATCGGTGGTGAGGGTAGTAATCGTTGGTACCGCGTTACCATTCAAGAAGGGCGTAATCGTGAAGTGCGTCGTATGTTCGAAGCGGTGGATCTCTTAGTAAGTCGTCTAATTCGTACGCGATTTGGTGATATTACACTGCCACGCAATCTGCGCCGTGGTCGTTGGGAAGAATTAGATTCTGATTTAGTTTTGGCCATCATGGAGCAAGTAGGTCTTAATCGTCCTGTTGCAGATCAAGAAGGTGGCCGTGGTCGTGGCCGAGGTCGTACTCATCGCCAGCCGATTTCTCATGATAATGCCATGCCGCCAGGCTTTGAAGCGGCATTGCAAGTTCCTGAGTTTAGTGTGCATCAGCGTCGTGATCCGCGCCCACAGCGTGGAGCAGGGGCTGCACGCGGAGCAGGCGCGGTGCGTGGAACTTCAGAGCGCGGACACGATAACGCACGTCCAAGTCGTGGTCCTCGTGGCAATCGACCATCTACTCACACGCATCATTCAAGTGATTCAGAGACACCGCAACGTGGTCGCGCGCGTAAGAGCACTGCCGCGCCGAGTGAGCCTAGAGCTAAAGCAAGTCCAGCGAAGACTGCAGCTCGTAAGAGCCCTGCAGGTAATCGCCAACGGGATGATTGGCAGCCACGTAGTAGTTCGGCGCATGAGTCAAAGTTGGGTTTTTCGCGAAATACTAAATATTCACGTTAAGCCTTAATGCCTTAGCTGAAGTATACCTGCGCAAAATTCAGTTTTGTGCAGGTAAAGTATTGACAAGTTATTGAATTGTATAAATTTCTTGTAAAGTCTCTGGTAGTCTGCTACAATGACAGTCTATTTAGATGTTGGGTGATTTTTTCAGTAATAAGATCGTCAAGAGATTGCTAGGTCTCACACCCTATGTATACCACCGATATTCGCAAGAGTATGGCCCTATAGAGGTCGGGTAAGTGAAGATAGGTAAGTGAGAATGGTAAGGTTAGCGAAGAATGAAGAACATAGTTTATATGTGAAGGTTCTCGAAATGACCCATTGATGTGCTTATTGCTCTATAAAAATATGGGCTGTTTAGCCCATTTTTTTTTAAATTTTTTATGGCTGACTTACATACATTAACCGAACAAGCAATTGCAGGGCTGGGTTTAGAGCTCGTTGATATTGAGCGCGCCGCTTTAGGCCTATTGCGTATTACCATCGATAAAGAGGGTGGTGTCAATATTGAAGACTGCGAACAAGTGTCTCGCTTATTATCGCGCGTCTACGAAGTTGAAAATATTGATTATAAGCGTCTCGAAGTGGGCTCGCCTGGCATTGATCGTCCTTTGCGCACCTTGGCAGACTTTAATCGATTTGTCGGTGAGCGCATCGAAGTGAAGCTGCGTGAAGCGATTGATAATCGCAAAATATTCAGCGGTATTTTATTGAAGAATGCTGAGACCGAAGCTGAACAATTCAGCATTGAGTTTGATGTTAAAAAAAATGAAAAACAAGTGATCGCTTTCGCCTATGAAGATGTAGAGAAAGCCAAGCTTGATCCTGTTCTTGATTTCAAAGGTAAAAAGAAATGAGTCGTGATATTCTCCATTTTGTTGATGCACTTGCGCATGAGAAGAATGTGCCTGCGGAGATCGTCTTCACTGCGCTAGAGAGCGCATTGGCTTCGGCAATGAAGAAGCGTTTTAAAGAAGATGCCGATGTGGTTGTAACTATCGACCGTCATACTGGTGAGCATCACGGCAAGCGTCGTTGGTTAGTGGTGCCTGATGAAGCAGGCCTACAAGAGCCCGACCGCGAAGAGATGTATTCTGATGCACAAGATATTCGTCCAGGTATTCAAGCTGGTGAGTATATTGAAGAAACATTGGAGCCTGAAGAGTTTGGTCGTATTGGTGCTCAAGTTGCTAAGCAAGCAATTTTGCAGAAAATTCGTGATGCTGAGCGTGAACAGATGTTAAGCGACTTCTTAGACCGTGGTGATTCCATTGTGTCGGGATCAGTTAAGCGTCTTGATCGTGGCGATGCGATTATCGAAATTGGTAAGATTGAAGCGCGTCTCCCTCGTGTAGAGATGATTCCTAAAGAGAATTTGCGTGTTGGCGATCGTGTACGTGCATGGGTGAAAAGTGTTGACCATGCGGCCCGCACTCAGCAAATTACCTTGTCACGTACTGCGCCAGAATTCATTCGTGAGCTGTTCGAGAATGAAGTTCCTGAAATTGAACAAGGTTTATTAGAGATTAAAGCAGCTGCTCGTGATCCCGGTATTCGCGCCAAGATTGCCGTGATTGCTTATGATCGTCGTATTGACCCAATTGGTACATGTGTTGGTATGCGTGGTTCGCGTGTCAGCGCTGTGCGTAATGAATTGGGTGGCGAGCAAGTGGATATTGTTTTATGGTCTGACGTGCCTGCCGAATTTGTTATTTCTGCGTTAGCACCAGCTCAGGTTGAATCAATTGTGGTTGAAGAAGACAAGAAAACCATGGACGTTGTGGTAGATGAAGAAAATCTAGCTAAAGCAATTGGTAGCCGTGGTCAGAACGTACGCTTAGCTTCAGAGTTAACTGGTTGGCAGATTAATATTATGACGCCACAAGAAAGCAAGAGCCGCAAAGATGAAGAGAACGCGAAATTGCTCTCCTTGTTTGTAGAGAAATTAGATGTTGATGAAGATATCGCTTCTATCCTCATTAATGAGGGTTTCAGTGGTCTAGAAGAAGTAGCCTATGTACCTGTACAAGAACTTTTAGATATTGAAGACTTTGATGAAGACCTCGTTGAAGAGTTGCGTAATCGTGCGCGTACTGCTTTATTAACTGAAGCAATTGTACGTGAAGAGCGTGTTGAAAGCGCTCAAGACTTAATTGGTTTTGAAGGTTTGGATGCCGATATGATTGCCAAACTTTCTGAAGCTGATGTGAAAAACCGTGATGACTTGGCCGATCTCGCTAGCGATGAGTTAGCAGAAATTATTGGCGTGTCAGAAAAAGAAGCCAGCAAGATTATTGTAAAAGCTCGTGAACATTGGTTCGAGTAAAAACCTGCTGTGACTATACTATTTATTTGATTGTTGTTATATAAGAGAAC
>CAZIKJ010000177.1:0-2090 GCA_964539685.1 uncultured Pelistega sp. | reverse complement strand
AACCCGATATTCTGATTACGGTGGATAATGGCATCGCCAGTGTCGATGGTGTGGCTGCCGCTAAAGCGCATGGCATGGAGGTCATTGTGACTGACCACCATCTACCAGGGGATGAACTCCCTGATGCGCTCGCAATCATTAATCCCAATCAAGTGGCCTGCGACTTTCCCTCTAAGAACTTAGCGGGTGTTGGTGTGATTTTCTATACCATGTTAGCGTTGCGGGCCGAGATGCGTGCCCGTGGACACTTTAACAATCGCCCTGAACCAAAACTAGACGCCTTGGCTGATTTAGTCGCCTTAGGTACTGTGGCTGACGTGGTGAAACTTGATAGCAATAATCGTATCTTTGTCAGTCAAGGCTTAGCGAAGATGCGCGCAGGACAGATGCAAGCGGGTATTCAAGCCCTCTTCACCGTTGCCAGCACTGATCCACGTCAAGCAAGTGCCATGGATCTTGGCTTTAAAATAGGTCCTCGTATCAATGCTGCAGGTCGCCTAGCGGATATGAGCATTGGTATCCGCTGTCTGCTTAGCGATGATTTTGCCGAGGCACTTGAACTGGCACAAGAGCTAGACCAATGGAATCATTCTCGCCGCTCAATTGAGCAAAACATGAGTGAACAAGCGATGGTCGCTTTGGATAGTGATGATTTTCCTTTAAAGCACAGTATCTGTATTTTTAATGCCGATTGGCATCAAGGTGTGGTCGGCATTGTCGCCTCTCGCTTAAAAGAGAAATTCTGGAAACCAACCTTGGCTTTTGCACCTGGCGACAATGGCGAAATTCGTGGCTCAGGCCGCTCAGTACCTGATGTGCATCTACGCGACGCTCTGGATCTCGTCTCTAAACGTCACCCGCACTTAATTGCTAAGTTCGGAGGACACGCCATGGCTGCAGGACTCACGATTGCTGAGGCTGATTTTGAGACGTTTATCCATGCTTTTGACAAGGCGGTTGTAGATATCAGTGGTAAAACTGAATTTGCCCCTATCATTGAGACCGATGGTTCCTTAAACCCACTTTACGCTAGTGCAGACACCGCCATTGAACTGAATAATATGGTCTGGGGGGCGGGTTTTCCTGCACCTATTTTCCGCGACGTCTTTGAAATTCGTTCGCAGCGCCTTTTAAAAGACAAACACTTAAAACTCCAAGTGGCACGCCATAATATGGTGTTCGATGCCATCTGGTTTAATCATAATGAGGCTTTGCCGCCTAGCGTTGAACTAATTTACGAGCTCAGCCCGAATTATTGGAATGGCAATGTGAACCTGCAATTTATGGTGCGCCATGCGATATACTAGGGAAAACACTCGACTGACCGCGGTCCACTTTAGCATATGTTTAAACTCTCTAAAATAATTCTTGTACTGAGTCTCTTTAGCCCTCTGCTCCTGACTGCCTGTACCCATATTAATGCCGACGCTTCAGTCGATGGTGTACTGGGTACGGTGGGTGGCGCTTTCGGTAATATTAGTCAACCAGGCCCACCCGCTGCTAAACCTTAACTTTCCCTATATTTCACCTACTTATGCTATAATTTTGGGTTTGGTAGGAAATTTCTAACATACGTGAAAGACCTCCCAAGCGTCCCAAAACCACCATTCACAGGATTCACATTATCATGGAAGCAGAGCGCCAAAATCAATTAGAGGCCTTGCTCGAGGATTACGCCGAACGCGAACATGCCCTACGGGGGTATCTTTGACTTTGAGGCCAAATCAGAGCGCCTACAAGTCGTCAATTTAGAGATGGAAGATCCCAGTATCTGGGAAAATCCTGAACGTGCCCAAGAACTGGGTCGCGAAAAGAAAAATCTAGAATCGGTTGTACACGTACTGACCGAACTCCAGCAATCCATTAAAGACAGCCGTGACATCTTCGAATTAGCCAGTGCTGACGACGATGATGACACCCTCTTAGCGATTGAAGAAGACGCCAAACAATATGGCGAAATCATCGAAGGCTTTGAGTTCCGTCGTATGTTTAATAACCCAGCTGACCCCATGAATTGCTTTATTGATATTCAAGCTGGTGCGGGCGGTACTGAGGCACAAGACTGGGCCTCCATGTTATTACGCCAATAT
>CAZIKJ010000176.1:0-2947 GCA_964539685.1 uncultured Pelistega sp. | reverse complement strand
ATCTTAGTGGTATTGAGTGAAGTGATGACAGGCTCAATTGTTGTTGAAGAGGGCTGCTTATCAACTAAGAGTGTATTGGATACCTAGTTATTACTTGATATAAGCAGCGCTCCTCATCTTCAATTCATACTTCATACGACTAGCAACTCTATTTACGCACTAATAAATAGGTTTGGGTTTTCTTGCTTGTATGTTTCTAATTCTTGCTTCACTTCCGCGCGGCTTTTGTTCGACTGTGTTTCAAAATTAGGATAAGCAGAGTCAGAGCGCATTGGACGGTTAGAGGTTTCAACAACTTGTGGACCGTCTACACCTTGTACCGCTGGGTTAGCTGATTCGGCTTGTGCAAAAGCAGTGCCCGTGATGAAGGCGCTTGATAAAATGATAGCGTTAATAATGGTTTTCATAATATTTCCTTTAAAGTTAAATCTGTGTAAGTTGGTTTGTTCAGAAGCGCTTTGCTTGAGAACATGGATGCATTATGAGCCTTATAAATACAAAGAAAAATAGCTTTTATTGGTTTCAGTGTTCCATTAATGGAATTTATGATGGTTTATTTGAATTGATTGATTTTGATTTTTGTAAAATTACAGTTTGATTTCACAATCATTACACTGGGGAATTGCTTTAGTAATCGTATTAGTTAATTGCATTAGTGATTACTTGAGCGATGATGCTTTTGAGTGGAGGTTTTGAGTGGAGGTTTTGAGTGAAGATTTTTAGTGAAGATTTTTAGTGAAGGTTTCTCTGCCCATGAAAAACAGGCACTTTGACTTGGCTGATATTGTTTAGAGGAGGTGTAAAAACTTGATTACTCTAGACCAAAGGGGCCCAGCACAACAGAGAATATAGCCTTAAAAATTTGCTGTAAAGCTGCTTTATGCGTACTTTGTTTGCCTTACGGTTTACAATTTCGTCTACAGCGTAAAAGATAGAAATGAAGGTGGTAAATCGGTGGTAAACACAAAACAAGCTCCTAAGCGAGTGGTGATTTTAATTTCGGGTCGTGGCTCGAATATGCAGGCTATTGTGAAGATGGCAAGTCAGCGTGATGATATAGAGATCGTTGCGGTGATTAGTCATAAGGCAGAGAGTGCAGGTTGCGCATGGGCGGCCGAGCAGGGTGTGGCAACAGCGGAGCTTTTGCCTAAGGCGTATAGTAGCCGTGAAGCATATGATGAGGCCTTATTGGCCTTAGTCGATAGTTATCAGCCAGACTATGTTATTTTGGCGGGCTTTATGCGTATTTTGACGGCGCCTTTTGTCGACTATTTTCAGCATCGCATTCTGAATATCCATCCTTCTTTATTGCCCTCATTTACCGGTTTAGATACGCATGAGCGTGCATTGCAAGAGGGGGTTAAGGCGCATGGATGCACAGTGCATTTTGTCACCCCCATATTAGATGTTGGACCAATTGTGGCACAGGCGGTAGTACCTGTTCTTGCGGATGATAATGCCGATAGCTTAGCCGCGCGGGTGCTCACTATGGAGCATAAGATTTACCCAGCAGTAGTAGATTATTTAGCACGCGGTATTGTGTCATTAGACGCACAGAATCGCGTGATTTTCAGTGAAGACGCACAAACCCTGTTTGTGTATCAAGGTTAAACGAATATTATGAGTCAAAATAAACGACTAGTGCGTGGCGCACATACGACCTCGCGTGATGCAAAGCATAGCCTTAAGCGTGCGGAACGAGCAGGCATTGGTGCAGAGAGTCCTGTCACTGATAAAGCCGTAGCACGACGTGCGGCCACGACATCGGTCGAGCGAGCAGGAGCGGCGAAGTCCAGTACAACAAGAAGCAGTGGTGCTCGTACGACGACGGATTCACGTGGCGGCGCTACTCGATCGCCTCGCTCTGGTGCTAAATCTGGTGCTAAATATGGCAAAGCAGCAGCACCGAAAACACCTTTAATGCAACAGCGTATTGAGCAAATTGCCGAGGTGTTAAGCACTGTGCTTAAATTCCGCTTTCCTGCTGATGCCGTATTATCACATTGGTTTAAGGAAAATCGTCATCTCGGTGTACGCGATCGTGGTGAAATTGCTGAGGCGGTATTTGATATCCTGCGTCATTTGCGTCGTTATCGCCATTTTGCCGAAAGTGGTATGGGGCCTGCGAATCAACGCTTGGCGATTTTAGGATTGGCCAATACCTTGGGTGCGCAAGCGCTGACAAGCGTCTTGGATGAGCATCAACAAGGCTGGTTGCAGCATGCTTTAAGTTTAGACTTGTCAGGTATGGCGCCAGCAATTCGTTATAGCATGCCTGATTGGTTATATGAGCAATTAAGTGCTTTGCCAGACAGTGAAGCCTTAATGAGTAGCCTAAATGTCAAGGCGCCACTTGATCTGCGTGTTAATCCTTTGAAGGTGGAACGTGAGGATCTCTTGCCTGTTTTAGAGGCCGATGAAAGTGTCGCGATGTTTAAGCCTGAAGCCATGCCTTTTTCACCATGGGGTATTCGTCTGCAAGGTAAACCAGCGATTAATCGCTGGGATCTCTTTGCTAATGGTTTGCTTGAAGTGCAAGATGAAGGTAGTCAAATTCTTTGTATGTTGGTCAGTCCGCGTCGCAGCGATATGGTGATTGATTTTTGTGCGGGAGCGGGTGGTAAGACCTTATTGCTAGGCGCTATGATGCGTTCGCAAGGTCGCTTGTATGCGTTTGATGTCGCTGCGGCTCGTTTGGCAAAGGCCAAGCCTCGCATTGCGCGTAGTGGTCTATCGAATGTGACGAGTGTGCATATCGCTAATGAGAACGATACGCGCGTTAAGCGTTTGGCTGGTAAGGCGCAACGTGTTTTAGTGGATGCGCCTTGTTCGGGCATGGGTACCTTACGTCGTAATCCCGATTTGAAATGGCGTCAAACCCCAACAGATTTAGCCGAATTAACTGAGCTTCAAGCTCGTATTTTAACCAGTGCGGCACGTTGTGTGG
>CAZIKJ010000175.1:0-5166 GCA_964539685.1 uncultured Pelistega sp. | reverse complement strand
GGTGACATGGCCTGAATGTGGCCAGCCCTTGAAGCGGTCTACCACATAGGTCAAACCTGAACTGCCTTCGGTTAAGTATGGCGTATCAATCTGCGCGATATTACCTAAGCAAATAATCTTGGTGCCAGGACCCGCGCGGGTGATTAAGGTCTTCATCTGTTTCGGTGTTAAGTTTTGCGCTTCATCGATGATCAAGAATTTATTCAAGAAAGTACGTCCACGCATAAAGTTGAGGGACTTCACACGAATATGCGCTTTAATAATTTCTTTACTCGTACTGCGATCCCATTCGGCTGAATTCTCACCCGATTTAGTTCCTAAGTTAAGGAACTCGAGATTATCTTCAAGCGCCCCCATCCAGGGTTGCATCTTCTCTTCTTCAGTACCTGGTAAGAAACCAATATCTTCGCCCACAGGCACTGTGACGCGAGTCATAATGATCTCGGTATAGCGCTTGGTTTCTAGGACTTGGGTTAAACCTGCCGCAAGAGCGAGTAGGGTCTTACCTGTACCTGCTTGACCGAGTAAGGTAACGAAATCAATCTCTGGGTTCATCAAGAGGTTTAACGCGAAGTTCTGCTCACGATTGCGGGCCGTCACACCCCAGACATTGTTCTTCTTATGGGTATAGTCGCGTAGTGTAGCGAGAACCGCGGTCTTACCATTAATCTCTTTAACTTGAGCATACAGCGGTGTATCGCCTTCAATAAAGACAAATTGATTAATCAGGAAGCTGCTAACTAAGGGACCCTTAATCTTGTAATAGGTGGTGCCGCCTTGAATCCACGACTCCATATCCTTGCCATGGCGTTGCCAGAAATTATTCGGTAAGGGCAGGATGCCGTCATAGATTAAATCTGAATCATCTAAGGTGTGGTCATTCAGGTAGTCATCGGCTGATAGACTGAGTGCACGCGCTTTAAGGCGCATATTAATGTCTTTTGAAACCAGACATACCTGGCGGTCAGCAAACTCATTGTGTAGAGTCTGTACCACGCTTAGAATCATATTGTCGGCCTTGCCTTCAGGGAGGGTCACTTCTAGCGGATCATCCATCACCTTGGTTTGGAACCATAGGGTACCTGTGGCTTCTTTATTGCCTAGACTGTTTAAGGCAATACCCTGCAGTAAATCTGTCGATTCGGCACAGAGATTGTCTAAGGTGCGGCTAACTTGGCGCGCATTACGGGCGACTTCGGTCATGCCTTTCTTGTGGTGGTCTAATTCTTCAAGCACAATCATGGGCAGGAAGATATCATGTTCCTCGAAGCGGAAGAGGGACATTGGGTCATGCAATAAGACATTGGTATCTAGGACGAATAGCTTGCATTCCTCTACCGCAGCGCTACCGGCTTTAGAACTCGACTTGCTCGCGACTTTATTGGCCGCTTTAGTGACTACAACAGGAGTTCCCTTCGCACGTGTTGCATCGACAGTCTTGCTTGCCGTTTTGGCACTCACTTTACTGGCTGTTTTGGCCGCAGTCTTGCTCACAGTCTTGCGTACGGTTTTATTGGCTGCTTTCGTACTGCTAGCTTGTTTCAGGGCTGTGCTAGGCGCCTCGGCGCTAAGGAGAGCATGGTCCGCCATTCCCTCATCAAGTAACTCATCAAGAATTTCATCATCCCTTACATCATCTATGATTGCCGTCGATTTGGCAGCGATAGTTTTGTTTGCTTGACGAGACGCTGTTTTACGTGCCGGAGTGCTTAAGCTTGCTTTAGGTTCAGCGCTCATATCAACAAGGCTTGCGAGTTTGGAGGGCAATTTGGGTAATGGCATAATCAGGCCTGTTCCGTATTAATTAAGGGTTTTTTAGGAAATAAGACTTGCTGCTGTTCATCAAGCCTCTCTAACACTTACTAAACTGCTTTTGACACTATCCAGACTCTAGCCACTTAGCTTAAAGCCTGCGCCGCTTCGAGTACTGTTTGCACATGGCCAGGGACTTTAAGCCCACGCCATTCTTGTACGAGTACGCATTTTTCATCAATTAAAAACGTACTGCGTTCAATACCTCTTACTTGTTTACCGTACATATTTTTCAGTTTCATGACACCGAATAATTCACACAACACTTCCTCTTTATCAGATATGAGAGCGAAGGGTAATTCTTGCTTAGCGCTAAAATTATCATGGGATTTAATCGAGTCGCGCGAAACACCGATAATCTCCGTGTTCAGTGCGGTGAACTCATCGATTAAGTCACGAAAACCTTGGGCTTGTGTGGTGCAACCAGGGGTACTGTCTTTCGGGTAAAAATACAAAACAAGGCGTTGACCTGCTAATTCGCTGAGGCGAATTGTGCCTTGATTACTTTCTGCGCTGAAATCAGGAACTGCTTTACCTACTTCAACTTGACTCATGAGAGGGTTCTCCTTAATTGCCTAACGACGTTAATGCTTAAACCGCTTAAATGCTTTAATTTTTGACCTGCTGAGCTCATTTAAATTAATAAGGCCACGGCGACCTTACGGCCTTCAGACATTAACACATTATAAGTGCGTGACGCGGCTTTACTGTCCATGACTTCAATACCCACACGGGCTTGTAAGAGGGGGGCGAGAATCGCGGGGTCTAAGAACACTTGATGCTTGCCTGTGCCAATGATTAAGACTTCAGGTGCATTCTGGTAACGGATTGTGGGAATATCATCCAATAGGTCGAAAGCTGAGTTCGCAAGTCGCGTGACGCCAGCAGCTTGTTCGACTAAAGCAGTGGTGATTTGTTGAACCTCTTGTACGTCCCAGGTGTGGATCTCACCTTCGGGTCTAAAGTAGACCGCATGGGGATAGGAAACTTCATTGATGGCGATATGGTCTTCGCCATAAGCTGTGACCGTATTTAAGGCGCCTCGTTCTTCTTTCTGTAATAGCACTTTAACTCCTTGCTAGTTCAGTGTGTTTTCAATAGCCCATCTTCAATAGCTACATTATGCTTAATATACATTACAAGTTTGTGATGGTGGGCTAGTTCAGAAGATTTTAAGGGAAAACTACGGTGTACTTGGCTAAAAGGCGCTGCTGCAAAGCGCACGACTCGTCGTGAACTTAGCACTTAATAGCTCCTAACGATAGCGATAATGTCTTAGCAATAGCGATAAATACCAAAATACATTAACAGCCATTCATAAAACGCTATGACCGCATAGTGATAAATGCCGTGTTTTTTATAAATAATAGCGGTTTTTTGCCGCAAAGCAACAAATATTAAAAGCTTACTCCTTAGACAGCACACGAGTGCCTAGAGAACATGTAAAATAATTGACTTTATCCCTGTTTTTTTAAAGGCACCGCACCATGAACCACTTTCCGCGTATTGATCGTTTGCCCCCCTATGTATTTAACATTACTGGCGAGCTGAAGATGGCCGCGCGCCGACGCGGTGAGGATATTATTGATATGTCGATGGGTAATCCTGATGGCCCAACCCCAGAGCATATTGTTAAGAAAATGGTGGAAGCGACTCTGCGTCCTGATACACACGGTTATTCAGTCTCTAAGGGGATTCCACGCTTACGTAAAGCGATTACCGATTGGTACTTGCGCCGCTATAACGTGGCTTTCGATCCTGATTCTGAAGCGATTGTGACGATTGGTTCGAAAGAAGGTCTAGCGCACTTAATGTTAGCTACGCTAGATCGCGGTGATATGGTCTTAGTACCTAATCCAAGCTACCCAATTCATATCTATGGGGCGATTATTGCGGGTGCAGCGATTCGTTCACTACCTATGATTCCTGGGATTGATTTCTTTGCTGAAATTGAGAAAGCTATTAATGAGTCCTTCCCAAAGCCGAAGATGATTATCCTTGGTTTCCCAAGCAATCCAACCGCACAGTGTGTGGATTTGGAGTTCTTCGAACGTGTTGTGGCCTTGGCGAAAGAACATAATATTATCGTGGTGCATGACTTAGCTTATGCCGATATTTGTTTTGATGGGTATGTGGCACCATCGATTATGCAGGTGCCTGGTGCTAAGGATGTGGCGGTTGAGTTCTTTACCATGAGTAAGAGCTATAACATGGCGGGTTGGCGTGTTGGCTTTATGGTGGGCAATGCCGAAATTGTGAATGCCTTAGCGCGCATGAAGAGTTACCATGATTACGGCACGTTCACCCCCATTCAAGTTGCCTCCATTGCGGCACTTGATGGCCCACAGGATTGCGTGAATGAAGTGGTTGCGGAATACCAAAAGCGCCGTGATGTCTTGGTAAAAGGCCTACATGATATTGGCTGGATGGTCGATATTCCTAAGGCCTCTATGTACATCTGGGCCAAGATTCCAGAGCAATATCAAGAGATGAAATCATTAGATTTCTCTAAGAAATTATTAGCACAAGCGAAAGTCGCTGTATCTCCAGGTGTTGGTTTTGGTGAGTACGGTGATGATTACGTACGCTTTGCACTGATTGAAAACGAGCAACGTACACGCCAAGCGGTACGCGGCATTAAGGAAATGTTTAAAAAGGACGGCTATCTGAAATGAGTCAATTAAATCCCATCCGTGTTGGTTTGTTAGGTTTTGGTGTTGTAGGTAGTGGTACCTGGACGGTACTTAACCGCAATGCTCAAGAAATTGCTCGTCGCGCTGGTCGTCAAATTGAAATTGTTCGCGTAGCCACTCGTACTCCTGCTAAAGCTGCGCCTTTAGTGGGTCCGAATGTTCAGATTGATAATGATTTGCAAGGCTTGGTGAATGATCCAAGCATTGATATTGTTGTTGAGCTTATTGGGGGCACAGGGTTAGCCCATGACTTAGTCATGCAAGCAATTAAGAACGGCAAGCATGTTGTGACGGCGAATAAAGCCTTACTAGCACTGCATGGGAATGAGATTTTCGGCGCCGCTTTAGAGAAGAACGTCATGGTGGCTTTCGAAGCTGCGGTGGCAGGTGGTATCCCCATTATTAAAGCCATGCGCGAAGGCTTAACGGCCAACCGTATTCAATGGGTAGCTGGCATTATTAATGGCACCACCAACTTTATTCTGACCGAGATGCGTGAACGTGGCTTGGCCTTCGCGGATGTGCTCTCTGAAGCGCAAGCCTTAGGCTATGCGGAAGCGGACCCAACCTTCGACGTTGTAGCGGTTGATGCAGCACATAAGCTGACGATTCTTGCCTCGATTGCATTCGGTATTCCTGTGCAGTTTGACAAGGTCTATAT
>CAZIKJ010000174.1:0-2254 GCA_964539685.1 uncultured Pelistega sp. | reverse complement strand
GATTTAGTCTTATCTTTAGAAGACGTAGAAAAAGAAGTAAAAACACAATTACAGCGCGTTGCTCGTACTGCTAAGGTACAGGGTTTCCGTCCTGGCAAAGCACCTTTGTCAGTGATTGAGCGTAGTCACGGTCCTAGCGTTCGCTACGATGTGATCAACCAACAAGTAGGTAAAGCCTTCGACGAAGCGATTAAACAAGCTGAGTTACGTGTTGCTGGTTCGCCTTTGGTTGAACCTAAAGAAGACTCTGCTGAAGGCACAGTGGCTTTCACAGCGAAATTTGAAGTGTATCCTGAAGTGGTTACACCAGATTTATCTGCAATTGAAGTTACTCGCTATACGACTGAAGTGGGTCAAGCTGAAGTAGATAACACGATTGATATTTTGCGCAAGCAACGTGCAAGCTATAAAGCCGCTGAAGGCCGTGCTGCACAAGACAATGACCGCGTAACTGTGGACTTCGTTGGCACAATTGATGGTGTTGAGTTTGACGGCGGTAAAGCTGAGGACTTCCCATTCCTATTAGGCCAAGGCCGTATGTTGCCAGAATTTGAAGATGCAGCTAAGGGTCTTAAAGCAGGCGAAAGCAAAACATTCCCATTAAGCTTCCCTGAAGACTATCAAGGTGAAGAAGTGGCTGGTAAAACTGCAGAATTCACCATTACCATGAAAGAAGTAGCTGAGCCTGAACTACCTGTTGTGGATAGCGACTTTGCGAAATCACTAGGTCAAGCCGAAGGTAATGTAGAGAAATTAACCGAAGAAATTCGTCAAAATATCGAACGTGAAGCGAAGAATCGTGCGCTTGCCCGTACTAAATCAAGCGTCTTTGACGCGGTCGCTAAAGCAGCAACATTTGATGTGCCTAAAGCCTTAGTTAACGATGATGTTCAAGGCCGTATCCAGATGGCACGTGAAGAGTTAAAACAACGTGGCATCCCTAATGCTGACTCTATGCCAATTCCAGCAGAAGCCTTCGCTGAAGAATCAGAGCGTCGTGTACGCTTAGGCTTATTAGTTGGTCAATTAGTGGAAGAAGCGAAGTTGCAAGCTACTCCAGAGCAAGTTCGTGCGCGTATTGAAGAGTTTGCGAAAAACTACGAAAAACCAGAACAAGTCGTTGCTTACTATTTATCAGATCGTCAACGTCGTGCTGAGATGGAAAACATCACATTAGAAGATAATGTGGTTGAGCATATCTTGTCACAAGCTAAAGTGACTGAAGAAAGCATTCCTTTTGAAGAAATTATGGGAACCATGTAATGATGAATCGCTTTACCGATTTTTACGCCTCTATTCACGGTGCTGAGTCGGTGACCCCGACTGGACTAGGTTATATCCCTATGGTGGTAGAGCAGTCTGGTCGTGGTGAGCGTTCATATGATATTTACTCACGTCTACTGAAAGAGCGTATTATTTTTATGGTGGGCCCGGTTAATGATCAGTCTGCCAATTTAGTGGTGGCCCAGATGCTTTTCTTAGAGTCTGAGAACCCTGAGAAAGATATTTCGCTCTACATTAATTCACCAGGTGGTGGTGTGTATGCAGGTCTAGCGATCTATGACACCATGCAGTTTATTCAACCTGATGTATCGACTTTATGTACGGGTATGGCGGCGAGTATGGGGGCGTTTTTACTTAATGCGGGTACCGCGGGTAAGCGTTATAGCCTACCTAACTCTCGTATTATGATTCACCAGCCTCTAGGTGGTGCTCAAGGTCAGGCAACGGATATTGAAATTCAAGCGCGTGAGATTTTAAGCTTGCGTGAGCGCTTGAATGAGATTATGGCCAAGCATAGTGGGCAGAATATTGAAAGAATCCGCGAACATACTGAACGCGATAACTATATGTCAGCAGACCAAGCGAAAGAGTATGGTTTGATTGATAAAGTTCTCACTACACGTAATGGCTGATTTTTTTAGCAATATACGCTACTATAAAACCTAATTTAAGGTGACGGGCTAGCCCTTAAGGCTGGCCTATATTGTTTATTAAGAGTGCTATGACAGATAAAAACTCCTCATCTACACCGAGCAAAACTCTACATTGCTCTTTTTGTAATAAAACTAAAGCGGAAGTACGCAAGCTGATTTCTGGCCCAGGTAATATTTTTATTTGTGATGAATGCGTTGATATGTGCAATGACATTATTAAAGAAAGTAATGTCCAAGCCGTTAAGAACGCCATTAAAACTGAATTACCTACGCCAGTCGAAATTAAGGAGTTTTTAGATCAATATGTAATTGGTCAG
>CAZIKJ010000173.1:0-4131 GCA_964539685.1 uncultured Pelistega sp. | reverse complement strand
TCGGCTTATACTGCCTAGATGTTCTGGGAGCTAAACTCCAACGTGATCAACCTAGGCACTCGCCTCTTCTTGCTGCTCTAGTAAGCGCGCGAGGACGGCTTTTTCCTTGCCTTGCATATTCGGAATACGCACTTGGATACCATTGCCTGGTGCCACTTGAATGGGCATATCCTCATGATTATGCAATTCGCTTAAGGTCACCACTTGGTTGCCTTCAGGATGGATAATTTCTAACTTATCGCCTACACCAAAGCGATTCTTCACCTCTACTGTGGCCCAGCCCTTGTCGTCCACACCTAGCACTACACCCGCATACTGGCTCTGACGCGAGATAGAGTAGCCATGTAGGTAGTTCTGATAGTCTTGAGTCTGGTGACGTTCAAGGAAACCTGGTGTATAGCCACGGTTGGCTAAACCATCTAAATCAGCCAATAATTCAGGGTTAAAGGGTCGGCCGGCTACCGCATCATCAATCGCACGACGATAGGTCTGGGCTACACGTGCTACATAGTAGAGTGACTTAGTACGACCTTCCACCTTCAATGAGTCAACACCGATCTTCACCAACTCATCAATCTGTTCAAGCGCACGTAAGTCCTTAGAGTTCATGATATAGGTACCATGCTCATCTTCCATAATCGGCATATACTGACCTGGGCGATTACGCTCTTCAATGAGATAGACTTGATCCGCTAAGGGATGACGTGGTGCGCCACCGCAGGAAGCATGGCTCTGCTCGGCTTCTTGTTGCATCTGCTCGAAATTAAAGCCTTGCAAGAGTTGCGCATCACCCGCATCGCTATCTTGCGCATTCAGTACCTTATAGTCCCAACGACAAGAGTTGGTACAGGTACCTTGATTCGGGTCGCGTTGATTGAAATAACCTGAGAGCAAGCAACGGCCTGAGTATGCAATACACAAAGCGCCATGAACGAAGACCTCAAGCTCCATATCAGGACATTCTTGACGGATTTCAGCAATCTCTTCGAGGGATAATTCACGCGATAAGATAATCCGCGACACACCCATCTTCTGCCAGAACTGCACACCCCAATAATTGGTGGTATTGGCTTGTACGGACAAGTGAATCTCCGCTTCAGGCCAGCGCTCTTTGACTTTCATAATCAGACCTGGGTCCGCCATAATAATAGCGTCAGGCTGCATCTCCATGATCGGCACCATATCATCCAGATAGGTTTTCAATTTCGAGTTATGCGGCAAAATATTGCTAGCAACAAAGAATTTCTTGCCACGCTCATGCGCCTCATCAATCGCTTGCTTCATCTTATCAAAGCGCACAAACTCATTATTACGAGCGCGTAAAGAGTAACGAGGCTGGCCTGCGTATACCGCATCAGCACCAAAGTCGAAAGCCGCGCGCATACGGTCTAAGCCGCCGGCGGGAAGTAATAGTTCGGGGGATTTCATCATTATATATCTACGAAACAGTGCCTAAGCATCTGATAAAAAAAGTATTTTAGCACTTTTGCTTTTTAGAAATCACAAAAACAATACAAGTTTTAGGGATAGTAGCCTACGTCGTCATGGGTAAAAATGCGATAAGATTGGTGGTGAGTTCTGATAATTGACGCTTATCCTCAATAACAGTGTGTGAAACAAACTCTACACTTGATTCAGACTGGCCTATAAATTGGGTCTTCACTTGAAGTCAGTACGCAGCATGGCAGAAACGTATTACACTTATAGATCTTGAGCTTTGTAGAGAGCCCCCCGATGAAAAAATTTTTTACGGCGATTTTAATCATGTTAGGAATGAGTACACCGATTTACGCTCAGCTAAGCGCTGAGACTGTGCAAACACAAATTACCCAGAAACAAGCACTATTAATTGATGTCCGAACACAAGATGAGTTTCAACAGGGTCACTTAGAAGGCTCCGTGCTAATGCCCTATGATGTGATTGAGACCGGAATTAGCACCCTCACTGAGGATAAGGATCAGCTGATTTATGTCTACTGCCGTAGCGGCAATCGTTCAGGTACAGCGAAGACCACGCTTGAGCGCCTTGGCTTTACCAATGTGCATAATCTCGGTGGTTACGAGCAATTGAAAGCGGCAGGCTTGAAGTAAAAACTAGCTGGTAACCTGGATAAACTGCGCTGTTGATATCATCCCCGCCCTGATGGACGGGGATTTCTATCATGCTGTTCGCTTACGTGCTCAAAACTTAATTTACTCGCTAATCGTCAACTCAATTGTCGGTAAACCCGTCACGGTGCCGACCAAGTGATTACCAGCCACCACAGGGCCCACACCTTCTGGTGTACCGGTATAAATCAAATCGCCTGCTTGTAAGTGATAGTAGGTCGAGAGATGTTCAATAATTTCAGCGATATCCCAGATTAAATCACTGGTTTGCGCATCTTGCTTCACCTCACCATCGACCTTAAGCGTAATTTGCACATGCTCCACATCACCAGCCTGCGCCTTAGGCACGATCGGCGTGATAATTGCCGCATCTTCATAGTTCTTAGCCAAATCCCAAGGGTGACCACGCTCTTTAAACTTTGCTTGCAAGTCACGACGAGTCATATCTAAGCCCACCGCAAAACCATAAATACAATCTCGCGCTTGCTCGCGTGAGATTTGGAATGACGGCTTATCCAAAGCCACCACTAACTCTAACTCATAGTGCAGATTCTGGGTTCTGAGCGCATACGGCACGGTAGCACCACTCATCACCACATGACGCGTATCTTTCATAAAGTAGAACGGCTCTTGCTTAGTTTTATCTACCGTTACACCCATCTCAGCAGCATGCGCCTGATAATTACGACCAACACAGAAGATACGATTAACTGGAAACTTAGCATCACTGCCTTGAACAGGAAGCAGTACGGGAGCAGGTGCGGGGAACAATAAATTATCAGCCATTGAAGATCCTTAAGGAAAAAAAGCATACCACTTATTATTACGTAAGTCTCTACGCGACGCAATAGCCCAGCTGCCCCTAATAATAGCTTAGCTTCACCTTGCCCAATCGACTTGAGGCACGGGCTCAACAGACCACAGGCACAAGCCCCTTTTTTATAGTGCAAAAATATCGTTATGCCATATGAGAGCACAAGCCCTTATGTCTCTTTCTTTTGTAAAAGATTCTTCAACTGCGCCAAGCGCTCTTTGGGGCTCATCCCTGCGTAGGGGTCATGGATGCTTTGCTTGCCATCGTGTAAGCCCATCTCGGGGATGAAACGTGAGGGTTCGCGGATGAGGTCTTCACGTGCACGACGACGCTTCTTGCACCAGCTGAGGGTTAAATTATATTGGGCACGCGTAATACCTACATACATTAAGCGGCGCTCTTCTTGAATCCGCTGACTTAGCCGATTACCCTCGTCTTGATTAGGGTCACCGTATTCATCATCACGTCCCATATGTGGCAAGAAGCCCTCTTCCACACCCACCATATGCACATAGGGAAACTCCAGGCCCTTAGAGGCATGGATGGTAGTGAGTGTCACAGCATCTTGCTCTTCTTCTTGCTCATTACGTTCAAGCATGGTGATTAGGGCGACGTGCTGCACTAGATCCAGTAAGCTCATCTCATCGCTTTCCGCCTTGCCTTTTAACCATTCAAGTAAATCTAAGACATTCTGCCAGCGGTTCTGTGCGGAGCGCTCATCATGGGCATCGTAAAGATATTCCTCATAGCGAATATAGCTCATTAACTCATCGAGCAAGGCGCTTGCCGATTGAATATGCGCAGGCTGTTGGGCGCGCTCCTGAATTGACTGAATAAATTGCGCGAAGACATGTAAAGACTTAAATTGGCGCTCAAGAATTTGCTCGGATAAACCCTCTTCAAAAATCGCCGCAAATAAGGAGACTTTACGGCTATTCGCAAACTCCCCTAATTGCTGTAAGGTCGCCTGCCCCACCCCACGCTTGGGCGTTGTTACGGCACGGATGAAAGCCGGGTCATCATCGTCATTAGCAATTAAGCGCATATAGGCCAGGATGTCACGCACCTCGGCCTTATCAAAAAAACTCTGCCCACCTGATATGGAGTAGGGAATGCGTAATTGACGAAAGACTTGCTCTAAGATACGTGCTTGGTGATTGCCGCGATACAGCACGGCAAAGTCTTTCCACATCGCTTGCTTATTAAAG
>CAZIKJ010000172.1:0-2077 GCA_964539685.1 uncultured Pelistega sp. | reverse complement strand
GTTAATGATAACATATTCGCACTCTGGAGCGTGGGCAATTTCGCTACCTGCAGCCAATAAGCGTCGAGCAATAACGCTTTGAGAATCTTGACCGCGGTTGTTTAAACGACGCTCAAGCTCGTCAAGTGAGGGCGGTAGAATAAAGATATCCGTGACCGAAGGAAATTGCTCGCGCACTTGTCGTGCACCTTGCCAGTCAATTTCTAATAAGATATCGTGACCTTCTTTGATACTTGCCTGAATGAATTGGCGGGGGGTACCATAAAAATTGCCATGGACCTCAGCCCATTCAATTAAATTACCTTGTTCACGCCACTCATGAAAGGTGTCCACCGAGACAAAATGGTATTCGCGACCATTCTCCTCACCAAGTCGCGGCGCTCTAGTTGTGCATGAAATAGAAAGCTTAATGCTAGGGTCTTGTTCAAGTAAAGCCTTAACCAAGCTTGATTTACCTGCACCACTTGGGGCAATAATCATAAATACATTACCAGGGTATTTCATACGTCCTCGTTGTTAGTTTTATTAAGAGTGTTTATTATTCAATAATAACCTAGACAGAAACATTTTTTCAGGAGTAAAGCGATGCAAGCAAAAGTTGCCATAGTAACGGGAGCCGGCTCTGGCATTGGCCGAGCAGTTAGCCTAGCCTTATTAGGAGCGGGTTATAAGGTCGTTTTAACGGGGCGCCGTTTGGAGCCATTGGAAGAAACTGTACGATTGGCACAACAGGCTAGCTTGAGCGCATTAGCCAGTGATAATAGCCCTTTTGATGCAAAAGGGGCAGAAGCCTTAAATCAGGTGACCAGTAAAATTACAGAATCAGCATTAGTACAAAGCTGTGACGTCACACAAGAGGCTGAGGTTGCTGCTTTATTTGAGCAAGCAAAGGAGCGCTTTGGCCGTATTGACGTGCTATTTAATAATGCTGGACGCGGTAGTTTTGCTAGCTTAATTGATGAGCTTTCTGTGGCTGAGTGGCGCGAGGTTATGGACGTGAATATTAACGGTATGTTTATTTGCGCACGTGAAGCCTTTAAATATATGCGCCAGCAAGAGCCACAAGGTGGGCGTATCATTAATAATGGCTCCATCTCTGCAACCACACCACGCCCAATGTCAAGTGCATACACCACCTCAAAACATGCGGTGACAGGCTTGACTAAATCAATTGCTTTAGATGGCCGACGCTTTAATATTGCTTGTAGCCAGATTGATATTGGCAATGCGGGTACTGATATGACGGAAAAAATGCGCAGCGGGATTATGCAAGCCAATGGTGAATTAATGGCCGAGCCGTCCATGGATGTGCAACATGTGGCTCAGGCCGTATTGCAGATGGCCAATTTTCCACTTGAAACCAATGTTCTGTTCACCACGATTATGGCTACGAATATGCCTTTTGTTGGGCGTGGTTAGTTAATGGTGTAAATACGCTACATCGTTTATTTGTTGCGCTCTGATTTAATGAAAACATATGGCTTTAGTCAGACTGGCATAGTAGGGCCTAGGTTTTTATCATTACTCAAGACTTACACTTAAGGTATTTAACGTTCAAGCTCAGCACGGAAAAAGTCAGCCCCAACTAAGAGTGCTTGCGCCGCATCGACTAAGGAGATGTAGGCTATGCGCTCTTTTTCATTCATGCTTGCACCCTTTATCTCAAAGCTATACTGCATAAGCCGCATACTTAATTGCACAGGATTCTCTTGGAAATGGCGAATTTCTTGTGGTAGTTGACGTAAGGTATACCGCATATCATCACTTAAATCAGGAAGTGTTTTCAATAATTGTGAAACACTATGACCAAAGTTAAGCGTGGCGAGGACATAGCTTGGTGCCATATGGCGTAAGGCATTGGTCTGCGTAATATTTAGCATCAGGCGAATAATATGGCGTGAAGTGCGTGCCTCCCAATCGTTGATTTCAGTATCCGTGCCCAGGATTAAGCGCTGTAGTTCTTTCTTAATCAGCTTGGCGGCATGAATTGCCTTATGTTCGTCTGAGCGAGGCAAGAAAATAAAGCCGCTACTGACAATTGCGGCCGCAGCCATCAGCGCGATGGACTCACTGATAA
>CAZIKJ010000171.1:0-2240 GCA_964539685.1 uncultured Pelistega sp. | reverse complement strand
TGACCATATCGAACAGCATGGCATCAGGATGATGCCAGGTGTGGCCGGTCTTGTCGTGGGGTGGCGCAGGCAGGCGTCCGCTGGCCAGACGTGTCCGCCAATCAGGTTGTCCTTGGAGTTCTGCGCCATGGCAAGAGGCACAGTTGTTGGTGTAAATTTCTTTGCCTTGGATCACAAGCGCTTGATCAGAGGGATCAATGAATGCTGGCCCTGAGTCCGTGAAGGATTTATACACGAACACGCCGACACCAAGCACCAGGACACCAATCAAGATAACCATTCCCGTTTTTTTTGTGGCTATTGCCATTGGATCAATCTCCGCTAACGTTGTTGCATAATCAATATAATTATCAGACTTTGCTGCTACCCGAGACAGCGCGATGCAGCCTCATCGTTGGCTGTAGGAGGCCAGCTGTCGTTTTTCAGTGATTGGGTCCACCGGTTGATTATTGACGCGCAGCTCATAATGGAGATGAGGACCACTAGCTATTCCGGTTGAACCGACATAGCCAATGACCTGTCCTTTTTCAATGGTGGCACCTTTCTTTAAACCGCGCTTAAAGCGGCTCTGGTGCGCATAAACAGTGGAGTAATCGTTGTCGTGCATGATGAAGATAACTTTTCCGTATCCATTTTGGGTACCGATGAAAGTGATTTCTCCCTGAGCCGTCGCGCGGATAGGCGTACCTCGCGGGGCAGGGTAATCAAGGCCTTGATGACCTACCCACTTGCCCGAAACAGGATGCAGCCGTTGGCCAAAGGTTGAGTTGATATGTGCGCGTTCACTGAGTGGCGTGTTAAGAAACATGTCATTAGAAATTTTGCCCGAATTCCCAATCGAAAATCGCACGGTATCTCCGGCTTGCATGCTGATTTCGCTCGATATAAGTTGCATGTTAGCGAGCATCGCGTGCTTAATCGTGCGAGAGGCTTCGATCGGACTTCCCAGCTGATCATCTGTTGACGGTGCGTTAGAGATGGTGGCTAACGCGAAAGTGGGCAGCGCGCTTAAAGCTAAGGCTGAAAGAGTTTTCTTCATAAACAATATCTTCTGGTGTCTCTTTAAGTAAATGTCGGTTTCATACTGTCCGTAGGAAAAGGTATTGTCGACGTACGATTTCTCGGTGGTCATGTCGATTTACCCATAGGTTGCCAGGTTATGGTCCTTAAAATGGATAGTTATTGACTTGGACTATTCGGTGCAGGCATACGATCCATCATCATTTGCATCATTGACTGCATCATGTCCATACGCTTTAGCATCATCGTATGGTGTGCAGCCGATGGTGCATCCGATTGATCTTTAGTGGTTTGGGAATGCATATTGCCCATCATTCCCATACCCTGCATTCGCTCAGAAGCCATTCCCATCATTTTCATGCCTTCCTGCATTAACTCATGGTGCTCGGACATCAGCGCTTGCCGTTCTTCCGGACTGGCTTTCTGAAGCTTTTCGTGAAATGCGTGCATCGTCTGCATGTGTGCATCCATTTTCTTTTCTAACAAAGCAGGGTCCGCAGGTGTCTGCGCGAGCGCTGATGTTTCACCCGTCGCGTTCATATTAGGGTGGTGCGCGTTGTGCTCATCTGCTGTTTGGGCTGCCGCTAGCACGCTAGCCGAACTTAAGATGATAGAGGAAACAACTAAACGGATATTATTCATGGCTATGGTTCCTACCTGTAATCAGTTGCGGATTTGATGACTGGATTCAGTATACTGATGGCGGTCTTTCACGAAGATGTCGTCATCATTACAAAGTTGTCATGGGGTGCCCCTTCTTTGCTTATTTATTATTTAATGTCAGGTGAACAGGTGCTTGCCCATGTGCTGCCGGGCCGTATGGGAAAGCCTAGAGGTCGTTCGGCAGGAATCGCTCTCGAATGAATTTCATCTCTACGATGGTCTTGGCGTTGGCCATGTCGACCGACGCATTTGCCGCTAGCGTCGGCAAGGGCGCTGCCCTTCAAAATCCCCGCATCTCAGAAGCACTTAGAACCGGTATTATTTTTGGTGTGATCGAAGCAATCACGCCCTTGATTGGATGGGGACTCGGGTCCATAGCCGCAGAGTTCGTCGCTGACTGGGATCATTGGATCGCTTTCGGTTTGCTTCTGGGTTTAGGGTCATTAATGATACGCAACGGGCTTCGAGCTGAAAAAGCCGAAGCCACTCCTGTGGTTCGTCACTCATTTTGGTTGCTTGCGGCCACGGGATTTGCTACCAGCATTGATGCGATGGCA
>CAZIKJ010000170.1:0-1523 GCA_964539685.1 uncultured Pelistega sp. | reverse complement strand
CGACCGGTACGATTTTCTTCGCTGCGAATATCACGCTCAAACATAAGCGGTCTATTCGGATGAAGCGGGGTTAAGTTTTCAAACATGATGCGGTGTTTCATCATTTCTGGTGCCACACCGTTCACTTTTTCCACTTTTACTAAAGCAAAATAGCGCTCGCCATCTTTAGGTACGCGTACTTCACCCTCAATCGAGTCACCTGTGTGCAAATTAAAGCGACGGATTTGTGAGGGGGAAATATAAATATCTTCAGTACTGGCTAAGTAAGAAGAATCGGGGGAGCGTAAGAAACCAAAGCCGTCAGGCAGGACTTCAAGTACACCATCTCCAAAAATTTGTTCGCCCATCTTGGCACGACGCTTCATAATGGCAAACATTAATTCTTGTTTACGGAAGCGGTTAGCGTTATCGATTTCTAAGCCAGCGGCGATTTCGAGCAGTTGCGACACATGCAGTGTCTTTAGTTCGTTTAAGTGCATTATTTTTTAATAAGTAAAAGTCAGTGGCGAGTTGGGGACAACCCACGCGATGGAAAAAAGTTCTTTATATGAATCGGTTGATATAGGTAAATGACGTTATGTGAATTAGCAAGGTTTGCTAGGTATTTATATAGGCTTGCTAGTACTCGTCGAGTGAGGCTCAAATAATGAAGCTCAATCGTAACGTTTAAACTATCTGTACATCTTAGCGTACAGCCAAGCAAATCCTTAAAGACCAAGGGTGAGAAGAGGTCGAGACCTAAAGATTCTCTTAAGCAATTTGATCAATAAGGATTTACTGCTGCAATGTCTTAGACTGCGCCGTCGATGAACTTGCTAAGTTCAGGTTTGTTAACCGCACCTACTTTAGTGGCAACAGATTGGCCATCTTTAAAAATCATTAATGTAGGGATGCCACGGATACCAAATTTGGCAGCAATATCAGGGTGCTGTTCAACGTCAACTTTAACCACTTGCAGGTCAGGACGCTCAGCAGCGACTTGCTCCAAAATTGGTGCAATGATCTTACAAGGACCACACCAAGGTGCCCAGTAGTCAACTAAAACTGGTTTATCTGATTGTAAAACGTCAGCATCAAAGCTTGCGGCTGTCGCATTTTTAATAATATCGCTCATAGGGATGTCATTCTAAAAGGATTGGAAATTCTATTGGAAAGTGACTACTAAGACTGAAACCCTACACGCCATGGATGAGGAAGATTTTATACTCATTAGGCATGGCAGATAGTTTAAGCCCATCACTTATGCGTACTGTACGTATGCACAACTATGATTATATAGGCTTAAGGCTTATCCAGGTGTAATTATTGCTTGTCTCAAGAATGGTAGTCCGAGTGGCTTCACAATTCTACTGGCCAGAGCTTATGACTCGTGTGGCTAGACGTAGAATTGCCTGCCTTACCTGACGCGAGTGTCCTTGACCTGACGTGCTTCTCAGTGTCGTGACTCGATTATCGTACTTATGCGATTATCGTTTTCGTTCGTCAGCGATAAGAATACCATTACTTTCTAATGAATGTATCAA
>CAZIKJ010000169.1:0-2197 GCA_964539685.1 uncultured Pelistega sp. | reverse complement strand
AGGCATTTTGTTCATGATCCGCATGAAGAATCAAGATACGGTCAAGCGCACGCTCAACTACTTCGTTCACTTTGTAATCTTCACATGGTGTTGCGAACATCATGCGTAAGAAGTTACCTGTGTACGACAAGCCGTTCTGTGGGTACATATAAGGTTGGCCTTTGGTGTATTTATGCGCCATAGCAACCAAAGTAGGCATTTTAGCAATTAAGCGAATTGCTGAAACATGACGGTGATGCGGATTAGACACATCAGTAGAGTCGTGATAGAAAGCCGATAAAGCACCTACCAAGCCTGTTAACACAGCCATTGGGTGGGCATCACGACGGAAACCGCGAAGGAAAAAGTGCAATTGCTCATGCACCATATTGTGGCGCATTACCAATGAATCAAACTCAGATTTTTCTTGAGCATTCGGCAATTCACCGTTCAATAAGAGATAGCACGTTTCTAAGAAATCACAATTAACTGCCAACTGCTCAATAGGGTAACCACGGTATAGTAGTTCGCCTTTGTCACCATCAATATAGGTAATGCCTGACTCACATGAAGCGGTTGACATAAAACCAGGGTCAAACGTAAACATACCGCTTTGGCCGTATAGCTTGCGGATATCCATCACGTCTGGACCAATTGATCCAGAATAAACTGGTAGCTCAATTGGTGCGCTACCGTCAGAGAAACTCAGGGTAGCTTTTTTATCTGATAACTTCATCTAATTTCCTTTAATGTGTCCCAGATGAATAATTCACGACTATTTCGTAGTGCGAATCAGATTAACCAAACGGTGTATATTAGGTGTATCATAGGAGCCCTCTGGTTCGGCTCGCCCTAACAAAACGTCCAGCAATGAATTATCATCCATCTCAAAAAGATGAGTCAAACTACGCACATCGGCGTCGTTTAACTCAGTTTCATAGCGATCTAAAAACGCAGTGATTAGTAGATCGTTTTCTAAAAGCCCGCGACGAGCACGCCAACGTAGACGTGCTCGCTCTAATTCCGGTAAAGTCGTCATAGAGTGTGATGATTAAACTGTACGACGCACCAGCATTTCTTTGATCTTGCCGATAGCTTTCGTAGGGTTCAATCCTTTCGGACAGACATCCACACAGTTCATGATTGTGTGGCAACGGAATAGACGGTACGGATCTTCTAGGTTATCCAATCGCTCTGCAGTTGCTTCATCACGGCTATCCGCTAAGAAGCGGTAAGCTTGCAATAGACCCGCTGGACCCACGAACTTATCTGGATTCCACCAGAATGATGGGCATGATGTTGAACAGCAAGCACAAAGAATACACTCGTACAGACCATCAAGTTCTTCACGAGCCTCAGGACTTTGTAGGCGCTCTTTCTCAGGTGGCTGAGAATTGTTGATCAAGTACGGACGTACTGAGTGATATTGATTGAAGAAGTGAGTCATATCTACAATCAAATCGCGAATAACAGGTAGACCTGGCAACGGACGCAGAACGATAGGCTCTTTCAAGTCACGTAAGTTAGTAATACATGCGAGACCATTCTTGCCATTAATGTTCATGGCATCAGAACCACAGACACCTTCACGGCAAGAGCGACGAATAGAAATACTATCATCCACATCGTTCTTAATACGAACGATAGCATCGAGTAGCATTTTGTCGTTAGGACCAAGCTCAACATCAAGCTTTTGCATGTACGGACGCTCATCCTTATCAGGATCATAGCGGTAAATTTCAAATTTGACGATACGTTTAGTACTCATAATATCCTGCTTAGAAGGTACGTGATTGTGGTGGGATTGATTCAACAGTTAATGGTTTCATCGTTACAGGCTTATACTCTAAGCGACCGTCATCTGAATACCATAGGGTATGTTTCATCCAGTTCTCATCATCACGTGTTGGGTGATCATTCAAGGCATGAGCGCCGCGACTTTCTGTACGTTGAGAGGCAGACTTGATGGTTGCACGTGCAACTTCAATCATATTGTCAATCTCAAGCGCTTCTTGGCGAGCCATATTGAATACTTTAGATTTATCTTTAAAGTAAATATGTTTAGCTTGCTCGGCCACTTCATCAATTTTCTCAACACCTTTGTTGAGTAGATCAAGCGTACGGAATACACCACAGTGTTGTTGCATTGCCCAACGCATTGCATCACCAACGTCTTGTACTTTCTCACCAGATGCACGCGTTTCAATTGCATTCACAC
>CAZIKJ010000168.1:0-9221 GCA_964539685.1 uncultured Pelistega sp. | reverse complement strand
TGTTGCAGCTGCGCACTGATTTGCGCAGATTGCTCAAATAAGGCTTTCTCATCAAGCTTCACACCATTTCGTTCAATTTTAAATAAAACTGGCCATACCTGCATTTCTAAATCATAGATGCGCTTAAAGCCTTCATCTTGTTCAATTTTCTGCATTAACACTTGAGCTAATTGCAAGGTGAAATCAGTATCTTCGCAGGCGTATTGAGTGGCTTTTTCTAAGTCAACGAGGTCGAAGGTAATCGCCTTGGCGCCTTTGCCACAAATCTCTTCAAAACTTAAACCACGGCGTCCTAAGTAACGCTCAGCTAAATCCTCAAGCGAAACCTTTTTATTTGATTCTAAAACATAGGCCATCAACATAGTGTCATGTACCACCCCTTGCAGCTCAAAGCCCTCATTAGCGAGAACATGCGCATCGTACTTCGCATTCTGGAGGATTTTCTTGGCATTTGGTTCGCTAAACCAGCTGGCAAATTCGGCTAAAGTGGCTTGCTTATCCAGCTGCTCATCCAAGAGATTACCGCTGTGTGCCAAGGGAATATACCAGCCTTGGCCGACTTCGACCGAAAAGCTCATTCCCACCAATTTCGCATGCATAGGATCGAGACTATTAGTCTCCGTATCAAATGCGACCACCTCAGCTTGACGAACTTGCTTTAGACAATCAGCCAATTGCTCTGGCGTATTCACCATCTGATAGTGCACAGTTGTTGGCGCTTGTGGAATATCAACACTTTGTCGTGCATCTTGTTCAGGCACACTCTGCTCATCACCCGTCACATCGCGTAAGAAAGTCCTGAAACCAAAGCGGTTGTACAACTCAGCCAGTCTTTCATCATCTTGTGGCCGTGGCTTTAAATCATCTAATTGGGTATAAAAGTCAGAGACATCGCAATCTCGCTTAATCGTAATTAATTCACGGGTTAAGGGGAACTGAGGGATTGCCTCACGGAAATACTCGCCTACCTTGCCCTTAATCTCATCGGCATGGCTTATTAAATTTTCTAAGCTACCATATTCTTGCAACCACTTAGCCGCTGTCTTATCACCGACCTTATTTACGCCAGGTACATTGTCCACTTTATCGCCAACCAGCATTAAAAAGTCAATAATCTGTTCTGGGTAAACACCAAATTTATTCAATACCCCTTCGCGATCTAGCGCTTCATTAGTCATGGTATTAATTAAATTAATATGACCATTCACCAATTGTGTAATATCTTTGTCACCTGTAGAGATTACAGTTTTGACATCATGCTGATACGCAATTTCTGCTAAAGTAGCAATGATATCGTCTGCTTCAACCCCGCTTTGAGCGATGACAGGCCAGCCTAGTGCAGCAATGGTTTGGTAAATCGGTTCTATCTGCAAACGCAAATCATCGGGCATCGGCGGACGTTGTGCTTTATACTCTGGATAAAGATCGTCGCGAAATGTTTTGCCAGGGGCGTCAAAAATACACGCCATATAATCAGGACGGTAGTCGTGCATTATCTTGCGCATCATATTTATGATGCCGTATATCGCTCCAGTCGGCTCGCCCGACTTATTGCGCAAATTCGGCATCGCATGAAACGCGCGGTATAAGTAACTAGAGCCATCAACAAGTAATAAGGTTTTTTTCATGTCAGTCATTAGAGCAACTACTATTCAAGGTCAAATTCACGAGATTACTGCTGAATTATTAACAGCAGCTGATCATCTAAAAGAAGTCAGAGCGGCTGTCAGTATTTTTGGCAGTGCACGCACCAAACCAGAACATCCGAACTATTTGAAAACCGTAGAAATCAGCAAGTTATTAGCGGAAGCTGGTTTTAGCATTATATCAGGCGGTGGACCAGGCATTATGGAAGCGGCAAATAAGGGCTGTTATGAAGCTGGCGGCACCAGTGTTGGTTTAAATATTGAGTTACCACACGAGCAACATAATAATCCCTATCAATCGCATAGCATCTTCTTTAAATATTTTGTCTCACGCAAAACTACGTTCTTTATGAATAGCTGCGCCTATGTCATCATGCCTGGCGGTTTTGGTACTTTAGACGAGCTAAGTGAAGCGCTTACCTTAATCCAGACAGGCAAAGCTAACCGCGTTCCTGTGGTGTTTGTCGGCACAGAATTCTGGTCGGGCTTATTGAACTGGTTTAACACCACATTAATTGATGAAGGCTATATCTCACCACGTGATACCTTGCTATATCACGTGACCGATGAGCCTACCGAAGTGGTAAAGTATATCCAAGACGCCTACGCCGATCAGCCTGATCTTGAACAGTGCATGGGTTTGTGCTAATCACTGATAATATGCAAGCCTATAGAGAATTAAGTAAGCCACTTCTCGGCTCGGCTTAATTCTCGCTTGGCTTAATTCTCGCTCGGCTTAATTCTCGCTTGAACTAGTTCTCGCTGGTAATAGCGCTCACCCCACACGCTAGCGCCACTGGCGTTAGTTCTCGCTTGAACTAGTGTCAGGGGAGTCGGGAGCTTCAGGTGATACAGCCTGCTGCTGCCCCTGTGGTGATGATTGTTGCAGGGCTTGTTGCATATTCGGGGCATCTGCCTTAGGTGCTGGTGTACCTGTGCTCGGTTTCTCTTCAGGTGCAGGACGGCACACTAGGTGCAAGCGATTAGGGCGTAAGTCATCGAGCAGAACTACCTGACCACGATGCTCTTGAGTACAGCGTTGGGTAAACTCAGCCTGCAGTTGAGTACAACTGACGAGCTTGCCACCGCAAGCTTGAATGTAATGAATATCTGTTCGCTCATACAAAGTGCTGCTACTACATGCGCTTAGGCTAAGTAGTAGTAGCATGCCTAAACCTCGATAGACAAGCGCTTGCCTGTCCATACTCACCAGCTCAGAGTTAGCTTTCATGCTAGCTTGTTGAGCACTGAGTTCAAGCATGTACTGAGGTGCGTGCTGCTGAGTCTGCTCAGGCATTAATCTGCTCCAGGTCAACCGATGTTGCATAATTTAAAGACTGTGCCACTTTACCACGCAATATATTCGTATGCGCATGACGCACAATTTCTTTCACATCAGGGATTTGTCGCGCATGCATAGAAAAACCCTTCAAACCCAAACCAAGTAATAAGCGTGTATAGTCGACCTCACCAGCCATCTCACCACAGACGCAGACGTCTTTACCCGCTCGCTCACCAGCCTGAATGGTATTCGCCACTAAGCGTAGAATCGCTGGATGTAAGGGATCGAATAAGTCGGCCACGTCGCTATCAACTCGGTCCACTGCGAGCGTATACTGAATCAGGTCATTCGTACCAATGGAGACGAAATCCAATTCTTTCAAAAAGGGTTCAATCGCAATTGCAATTGCGGGTATCTCCACCATAGCACCGAGCTCAATCATCTCGTTCAGTGCATGACCTTCGGCAATCAACTCATTGCGCGCCTGGGTTAAATAGCGCTTAACTGCATGTACCTCATGGATATGCGAAATCATCGGAATTAAGATACGCAAGCGCCCATGGACTGATGCTCTAAGCAAGGCACGCAGCTGGGTTAAAAACATCTCAGGTCGTGCTAAACAGTAGCGCACAGCACGTAAACCTAAAGCAGGATTAACCGCCACTGTCGCTTCATCATTAAGTGTTTTATCTGAACCAATATCAAGCGTTCGAATCGTGACTGGACGCTCGCCCATGGTTTTAAGAACATGTGCATAGGCTTCGTATTGCTCTTGTTCACTAGGCAAGTCATCACGTCCCATAAACAGGAATTCACTGCGATATAAACCAATACCTGTTGCACCCAAGGCCAAGGCCTCCTGAGCTTCTTCAGGGAGCTCAATATTCGCTTCTAAGCGAATCGGCACACCATCCAAGGTAATTGCTGGCTCATCTTTCTTCAGCAGTAAAAACTCGCGCTCTGCCGCTTGTTGACGTTGTTTACGATGGTATTGCTCAAGAATCAAGTCGGATGGATTAACAATCACTAAACCTGCTTCACCATCGACAATCAGAATTTCACGGTCACGCACCAATTGGCGTACATTGCTCATACCCACAACCGCAGGAACACCTAGACTACGTGCGACAATAGCGGTATGTGAAGTCGGTCCACCTGTATCGGTTAAGAAGGCAGCAAAATGTGACTCTCGTAAATTCAACATATCCGCAGGCGATATATCATGGGCCACCACAATCATAGGCAGATCGCAATCCGACCCCTCCATCATTGTCGGTAAAGCAAACTGCTCTGCGCCCGATAAAGTCGCCACCACACGCTCAATCACCTGATTAATATCAGCAGCGCGTTCGCGCAAATACTCATCATCCATCTGCGCGAATTGGGCACTCAGTATCTGTCCTTGAGAACTAATTGCCCATTCAGCATTATATTTACGTGTACGAATAATCTCTTTCGTATCCTTAGCCAACATAGGGTCGGAAGCCAAGAGACTATGTACAGTGAGCAGTGGAGCAAGCTCTTTAGGAGCATCACCTGGCAATCGGTTTCTTATCTGTATAAGGTCCGCATTTACCGTGGCCAATGCTTCGTCAAGGCGCGCGCATTCTCGTTCTATTTCTTCACTTGAAATAAAACTGTGGTCAACCTCAAGTAAGGTTGCCCCCATCACGACGGCCTGACCGATAGCGATGCCTCGAGCTACACCCTTGCCACGCAATGTCATTACAGCATCATGCTGAACCTCTTGTTGTGCTGTCTGCCCCATCCCCTACCTCGTTTTATTCTGGCTCACCAAATTTATTATTAAATAATTTTTCAATTTCAATGAGCGCGGTTTCTGCATCATCGCCTTCTGCATCAACAGTGACGCTTAGGCCTTTGCCTGCCGCAAGAAGCATTACCCCCATAATGCTTTTTGCATTGACACGATTTTGTCCACGCGCAATAAATACTTCACTATTAAATGATGAGGCTAACTGCGTTAATTTGGCAGCCGCACGCGCATGTAAGCCTAATTTATTACTAATCACGATATCAACAGCTGGCATATCTAAACCTATTAAAATTATAATCTTTAAACAAATACGGCACCGATTGTCTGCGCCCTTATACAACAGCGCTTAACGTCTTCGTTCACGCAACATCAACGGCACGATCAACGCCACTACCAACAAGCTAACACTAGCTTCGTTCTACAAAAAGCATGGCTTGATTAATCCACGCCACTGCCAACTAACTACTACACTACAAGCACCCTTCACCACCATCACAATCAATGCTTTGCATACCGCGCTTACCCGCTTCAATAACTTTATCTTGTAATTGCTCTATAGGCATATCACGATAACGTACAGCACTTAATAACATACAGATATTCGTACCCGTCAACAGCTCTGTTTTAATCTGCGCTGCATTTAAACTTTGGGCAATACGCACACCAATATTGGAAGGCGTTGCGCCAATTAAATCGGTAAAAATAAGCACTTGCTCGGGGGCTGAACCCTTGAGTTGTTCAAGCACCTTGGCCACCATCGCATCGGGTTCATCATCCGGTAAAATATCATAAATAAAAACCTGCTCAGCCGCTGGGAATACATGCTGCACACCAGCCAATAGGGCAGAGGCGATAGGCGTATGCGCAATAATGGCAATCGTTGTCATAAACACATCACTCTATTACACTAAATTCAGGCGCTTCTCTAACTCTTGCGCAAAGAAATCAGGAACATTAAAATCAGTCTGCTCGGTAATTTCGACAAAGCATGTTGGACTGGTGACATTGACTTCGGTTAAGTAGTCGCCAATCACGTCTAAACCGACTAAGAACAAGCCACGCTCATTGAGGATCGGTGCCAAAGTTTGAGCAATCTCCAGATCACGTGCCGTCAAAGGCTGAGCCACGCCACGTCCACCCGCGGCTAAATTGCCACGTGTTTCACCGGCCAAAGGAATCCGCGCTAAGCAATACGGCACAACATGACCATTAATAATCAAGATACGCTTATCGCCATTGACAATTTCTGGGATATAACGCTGCGCCATAATAGTTTGTTGACCATTTTGCGTTAGCATCTCGAGAATCGAACTAAAGTTCACCTCTTTCTCGGCAACACGGAAAATACCTGCCCCGCCCATGCCATCCAAGGGTTTCACCACAATGTCTTTATGTTCTTGATGAAACTGCTTAAGGCGTGCCATATCACGACTCACTAAGGTAGGCGAGGTAAATTGAGAAAACTCAGTAATCGTCAGTTTCTCAGGGTGCGAATAAATGGCCGCTCCACTATTGAAGACCTTCGCGCCAAACTTCTCGGCATATGACAAGAGATGGCAGCTATAGTAGTACTCCATATCAAAAGGCGGATCTTTACGCATAATCACCGCGGCAAACTGATCCAGCCTGCGCTCCTGCACACCACCTTCATATGTCCACCAATTCGGCTCGCTTAAGTCGGCCCCCTCATCTAGACGAATCATATGCGCCTGCGCATAGACTTGTCCTTGGATATATAAATCACCTTGAGAGGCCACAAAAATGCTGTGTCCACGCTTCTGCAGGGCACGCATTATCGCCACAGAACTATCCTTATAGGCTTTCAGTTGCACCAAAGGATCGATGATAAACAAAACTTCCATGATAATAACTCCTACTTAGAACAGGGAAACTTCCTACTGTTCAAATAAGCAGGAGGCATTCTCGTTCAGACGACCCAATACAGATGCGTGCTTAAGCAACGCTATACAGAGTGCTGCTAGCTATAGCATCAATTCAATTAATGCCCTCTCTGTAAAGCATCTTAAAGGATATGCCTAACAGATTCAATTCAACTCAGCGGTAATCGGTGAATCAATACCTATCGCCCTATGAGATTGAGGCCGGCCACGTAAGCAACTGGTTTATCCAAGGGCGATTAACGCATTATTTTTTCTTTGGTGATACAACCATCACCATTTGGCGGCCTTCGAGTTTAGGCATCGCTTCAACAGTTACGGTATCACCTAAATCATCACGAATACGCTCAAGCACTTTCATACCAAGCTCTTGGTGAGCCATCTCACGACCACGGAAGCGCAGGGTCACTTTGGCCTTATCGCCATCTTCAATAAAGCGCTTCAAGTTACGTAGTTTAACTTGATAATCACCCTCGTCAGTACCAGGACGGAACTTAACTTCTTTAACCTGGACAACTTTTTGTTTGGCTTTCGCTTCGTGTTGACGCTTTTGTTCTTGATAACGAAACTTACCGTAGTCCATCAAACGACAGACTGGCGGTGTCGCATTCGGTGCAATTTCAACTAAGTCAGTTTCCGCTTCTTCTGCTTGACGCAAAGCGTCTTGAATAGCGACAACACCTAGTTGTTCACCCTCTAGGCCAATTAAACGAATTTCTGGGGTACGGATTTCACCATTAATACGGTGGGTTTTATCGGTTGCGATCTTAAAATCTCCTAATAAAGTTTAAGCTTGTACATCTTGACGTAGTACAACGTCATTGTCTAAGCGCGCAATAAATGCATCAACAGTTAAGACACCTAAATCTAAGTTACCGCGACCACGAACAGCCACGCTCTGGCTTTCACGTTCTTTCTCGCCAACCACTAAGATATAAGGTACTTTCTGCATACTATTTTCACGGATTTTACGAGTAATTTTTTCATTACGTAAATCCGCACTAGCCCTAAAGCCAAGCGCTGTTAACTGATCAACAACAGCTTGTGCATAAGGGTTAAATTGTTCTGAAATTGAACAAACAACAACTTGTTCAGGGGCTAACCATGGTGGCATAGCACCTGCATAGTTCTCAATCAACATGCCAATAAAGCGCTCTAGCGAGCCTAAGATTGCACGGTGCAACATGACTGGCGGACGACGTTGGTCATTCGCATCAACATACTCAGCACCTAAGCGCACTGGCATAGAGAAGTCAACTTGAATCGTGCCACATTGCCAATGACGGCCGATGGCATCTTTCAAGGTGTATTCAATTTTCGGACCATAGAAAGCGCCCTCGCCTGGTGAGAGCTCAAACTCACAAGCTGAGCGACGTAAGCTCTCCATTAAAGCGTCCTCCGCCTTATCCCATACGGCATCTTCACCGATGCGTTTTTCAGGGCGAGTAGCTACTTTATATAAGACCTCGGTAAAGCCGAAGTCACGGTAAACTTTTTGTAAAAGCTCAGTAAATTGTGCGCACTCTTCTTGTAACTGATCTTCAGTACAGAAAATATGGCCATCGTCTTGGGTAAAGCCACGTACACGCATCATGCCATGTAAAGAACCTGATGGCTCATTGCGGTGGCATTGGCCGAATTCACCATAACGAATCGGTAATTCACGGTAAGAGTGCAGACCTGCGTTATAAATTTGTACATGACCAGGGCAGTTCATCGGCTTTAAACCATAAGCACGATTCTCTGACTCGGTGGTAAACATATTTTCTTTATAGTTATCCCAGTGACCAGTTTTCTTCCACAAACTTAAGTCAAGAATTTGCGGTGCCTTCACTTCTTGGTAGCCATTGTCGACGTAGACTTTACGCATATATTGCTCTACTTGCTGCCAAATTTGCCAGCCCTTAGGGTGCCAGAAAATTAGACCGGGTGCCTCATCTTGAAAGTGGAATAAATTCAATTCCTTACCTAATTTACGATGGTCACGCTTCTCGGCTTCTTCCAGCATGGTTAAGTACGCTTGTTGCTCTTCTTTCGTGGCCCAAGCAGTACCGTAGATGCGTTGTAGCATCTCGTTGTTCGAGTCACCACGCCAATAAGCACCAGCAACTTTCATGAGTTTAAAGACTTTCAGCTTACCTGTAGACGGCACGTGGGGGCCACGGCACAAGTCGATAAACTCACCTTCGCGGTATAAGCTAATGGTTTCATTACCAGGAATCGACGCAATAATTTCCGCTTTATAGATCTCACCTTGAGATTTGAAGAATTCTACAGCGTCGTCACGCAACCATTCTTCACGCACAACGACTTCGTCTTTCTTAGCCAATTCGGCCATTTTCTTTTCGATTTTTTCTAAATCTTCAGGCGTAAATGGACGCTTATAGGCAAAGTCATAGTAAAAACCATTATCAATCACTGGACCGATGGTCACTTGTGCATCGGGGAATAAAGACTTCACTGCATAGGCTAATAAGTGCGCGGTTGAGTGACGAATCAGATCTAAGCCATCGGCATCTTTAGCTGTCACAATCGCTAAATTCGCATCGCTGTCTAAAAGATAGCTAGTATCGACTAATTTGCTCTCACCCGTGTTCGTCGTTACCTTACCTGCCAAA
>CAZIKJ010000167.1:0-4358 GCA_964539685.1 uncultured Pelistega sp. | reverse complement strand
TCATTAATCGTCACACGGCCAATTAAGCGGTGTGCATCATCAATCACTGGTGCAGAAACCAAGTCATAGCGCTCGAACGCAGCGGCGGCTTCAGCGTCGTCATCATCAGGTTGCAAGGAGAGGAAGTCAGTTTTCATGACTTCTTTAACATTAATTTCTGGGTCGCTAATGAGCAATTTAGAAATCGGCAAAACACCCCGTAGATGATCGTTACGATCAACCACAAATAGCTGGTCCGTATGATCAGGTAAATCATCCAGACGACGTAAGTAACGCAAGACGACCTCTAGGCTAACATCCTCACGGACACGTACCATCTCAAAGTCCATAATGGCACCAACGGTGCCATCCTCGTAGCCCATCGCGGCTAAAAGTTGACTGCGCTCTTGATCGGTTAACCCCTTTTGGACTTCAGCGACAATTTCTGCGGGTAAGTCAGCGGCAATATCCGCTAACTCGTCGGCATCCATGGTCTCTGTAGCTGCCAATAGATCCTCACGATCCATGGTAGAGATTAATTCTTCACGGACCCAGTCATCCACTTCAAGAAGAATATCGCCATCGAGTTTAGAGTTAACCGCATTCCAGACAAAGAGGCGCTCATCCTGTGGTAAAGACTCAAGAATAAACGCAATATCTGCGGGGTGTAAGTGAGTTAAGAAGGCTTCTAGTTCTGCTTCATGCTGCTTTTTAATTAAGCCTTCAACGAGTGTTGCGCGATCATCGCCTTTTTCTTGGCGATGTACCAAGTCCTCAACAATCTCTTGTTTTTTAATGAGCTCTTTGATTTCCGTAAGCGCAAGCTGAGCATCCTCAGCGTCAAGACGCTTAGGAACTTTAATGAGCTCAGGTGCTTGTTCGGTTACAGGTGTTGTCATAAAAAACAGTCTTTTTAATTAGCGTAGATGGGGTTGAATCATTCCGGCTAAATCATTCGCGATACATTGATTGGCCGCATATAAGTTGCCTGTAATTGGCCACGCATGCTGCGCATAAATATCTTCTACAATACCACCGGCTTCACGCACTAATAAGGTGCCTGCGGCGACGTCCCATGGAGCCAGCCCCATTTCCCAATAGCCATCATAGCGCCCACAGGCCACCCACGCTAAATCAAGGGCCGCCGAGCCAAAGCGTCGCACACCTCGAGTTTCATGGATAGCGGTGTGTAGGCTAGGTAGGTATTGATCGGCAAAAGAGAAATCACGAAATGGCAAGCCTGTGGCTAATAAAGCGTCGGCAAAACTATCAGTCTTGGTGCATTCGATGCGTTGACCATTAAGCCAACTGCCATCTTGGTAGACGGCGGTAAATATCTCTTGACGACTTGGATCATAGACGACTGAGACCACTGGCGTATCATGTTCTAATGCATGGGTTCCCGTACTTAACACCGTGCCAGCATGGGCCACCAAGCCAATGGACACTGCAAAGTGTGGGATACCATGCAAGAAATTCGTTGTGCCATCAAGTGGATCGATATACCACGTCGCTTGACCACTCGTCTGACCACCACTTTCCTCGGCAACAATGCCAAACTCAGGTGTGAGTTCATGCAAGATACTGACAATTGCTTGCTCTGCTTCACGATCTGCCTGCGAAACTAAATCATTACGGCACTTGCGGTCTATAATTAAATCCGCACGATTATTGGCATACATCATTAAGATACTGGCTGCACTGTGTGCTGCTTGGGTAGCAGCATTAAGCGCTTTATGAAAGTCTAGATAATCTGTCGTAGGCATACCAATCCCTTAGATGAGTGCGCTATAAATTGACCCTTATTGCGTGGTTTTGGGTGAAAAATTTTTATCCCCTGAGCATTATACACCTAGAGTTAAGAATGGCGTTAATACGGCCTTAGCGTAAAATATTTGTCATAATAATAAGAAGAGCAAGTTGTAGCGTATTGCTGATAGCTTGCGTAAGAGTTTTGTAGGAGTCTAATAAGGCCTACTACAGTAGCAACTAATACAGTAACGTTTAATATAGTAACGCTTAATACAGTAACGCTTAATACAGTAACGTCGAATTTACCGCATCTCTTGCTATCGACTACGTAATACACTGAACAAGGAAGAACATTGATTCAAGCTTCTACTTTATATTTTCATGCTGACCATTATTCTATCCACAGCCCTGGGCAGTGTTGGCATGGTAGCCTAAGGCCTCAACCGCAGGGCCAAGTATGGCCAAAGAAAGTAGAGCAGATATTAATAGGGCAGCATCCTAAGACCTCCGCTAATGTAAGCATTGCCTTAGATAACGGTATGGGCGTGGCTCCGATTATTGCCTTGTATCGCTTATGGCAATCGTGGGAAAAAGCGGCAGCGTCTACGAGAGACCAAGAAGTGCTAGGAGAAAAAGCGGCAGCAACGGGGCGCGGTCCTGCGATGCATCTGGTGGTGGTTGAGCCTTATCCCTTAGCACCGCAAGATGCCCAGCGTTTGTTTCAAAGCCTAGCATCAGACTGTGTGGAGCTACAGGACTTAGCCCAGCAATGGCCATTACTCTTGCCAGGTATGCATCGATTGGAGTTGGCGCAGGGACGTTTTACCCTTAGCCTTTTATATGGTCCACAACACTCCTGGCGTCAAGTGATGGCGAATATTGATGGCATGGTTTTACAGCTTTAGGGTTTATCAAAACAGTATGTGGATGCGCATGCCCAACAGCAGCGCTGGCGTGATATCTTGCGCTTAAGCCAACCCAGGGTCTGGGCGCTGGCGGCGGTAGATGAAACCCATGTGCTGCATGAGCTAGGAGAACAACTCCATATGCAATGGAATGAGATGCACGACAATCGTGACCTTACACCACATCACGAAAATTCTACGGCGCTGTTAGAGGCACCATCGCATGATAGTAATATGCGTGTAGATATTGTCACTCCGCTTCTTCTGCAAGGTCAGAGTAAGCGACCCGCCATTCAGGCGGCGGCACTATTTGATCGTGAAGCGTGCGTCATTGGTGCTGGTTTGGCGGGCGCTGGGATTGCTTATGCCTTAGCTTTGCGTGGCTGGCGTGTTAAGGTGATTGACAAACAGTTTGTCAATCAGCAAGCGCTCAGTCATCTAGGCAGACTCTCAGCAGCCTTAACCCCACTCATTACGGCGGATGATAGCCATAAAGCACGCTTAAGCCGTGCAGGCACATTGCGCGCTCATGCACGTTGGAAGTCCTGGGGTGAGGAGGCGGGCATCAATCCTTGCGGTACTTTGGAGTTAAACCGCGATAAAGGTCATGCGAAAGATATTCTTGAAGCTATTCAAGCATTGCAATTTCCGCATGAATGGGTGCGTTTGGTGGATGCTCAAGAGGCCTCAACACTTGCAGGTTTATCATTGGATCAGCACGGTGCCTTTTTTCCCTATGGCATGCAAATTTCACCGCTACGCTTAATTCATAAACTCTTATCGCACCCCTTGATTGAATGGGTTTGTGACGAAGTCGAACATGTACGTATAGTAAAGACTCGTACTGAGAACAGGAGAGGGGCTGAGAATCTGACGGGTGTTGAGAATCTGACGGGTGTTGAGAATCTGACGGGTGTTGAGAATCTGACGGGTGCTGAGAATCTGACGGGTACTGAGAATCTGACGGGTACTGAGCTCAGTGCCGTAAGAGCAGGATTGAGCGCGCCAGTTGCTATTGATTCTCAGCCGTTGCAAAGTAGCTCAATGGCTGACAGTGCTTTACCGCAGTACGCTATTATATCGACCAGTGGTCTTGAAATAGCGCGCAGCTCACAAGTGGTGTTTGCTACTGCACTGAACACTGCAGAGTTATTAAAACAAAGTCATTTAGATCTTAAAACCTTAAAATCTGGCCAAGTTGTCAATGGGATTAGTCGGTTAGATACCTTGCATCCTATGGGTGGGGAGGCCATGCATGTGCCTGCAGATTTAGTGGGTGGTGGGCCCACATGTATTGTCGCTGGTCAAGGGTATTTATTGCCAGCTTTTGAAAATTATTGTGTGATGGGAGGTACTTATCTCCATAATCAACTCAATCCACAAGTGAGTGAAGCTGGGCAAGAGGCGATTTTACATAAACTACCTGTAGATCTGGGCTTAGATCTGCCCAGTTTAAGAGCGCAAGGCCAACTCGGTGGTTGGGCGGGTAGCAGGGCGGTGGTGCAAGGACGTATGCCGGTGATCGGTCCTTTGGCTCATGCACCAGGGGTTTTCTTAGCCTGCGCTTATGCCTCACATGGCCTGACTTGGAGTAGCTTGGCAGGGGATTTGATCGCAGCCTACTTAGAAGGGGAGCCTATGCCCATTGAGCGCGACCTATGGCAGGCGATTTGCCCACGTTAAAAGGCGCGTGAGTAGCGGGTAGCTTGTGCCTTTACCAAG
>CAZIKJ010000166.1:0-9521 GCA_964539685.1 uncultured Pelistega sp. | reverse complement strand
TTCCACGGCTGGTCGTTTAGCAATAACGGTAAGCTTTTAAAAGTCAAAGATGCCAAAACCACAGAATATCCCGTGTCATTCAACACGAATGGATCGCATGATTTAAAACGTGTGGCACGCTTTGAAAATTACCGTGGTTTCCTGTTCGGCAGCTTAAGTGCAGATGTGCCGAGCCTAGAAGATTACCTGGGTGAAACCAAATTCTTTATTGATCAAATTGTGGACCAAGCACCTGAAGGTCTTGAGGTTCTCACAGGCAACTCTACGTATATCTATGATGGTAACTGGAAACTCCAGATGGAGAACGGTGCTGACGGCTATCACGTGAGTAGTGTGCACTGGAACTATTTAGCCACGATGGCGCGCCGTCACGACGAAGGCACGAAAGCAGTTGATGCCTCAGGTTGGAGTAAGAGTGTGAACGGTGTATATGGTTTTGAAAATGGCCATATCCTCTTGTGGACCAACACCTTAAACCCTGAAGTGCGTCCTATTTTTGACCAACGTGATGAGCTAGTTTCTCGCGTCGGTGAAGTACGTGCCGACAATATTATTAAGCAAACACGTAACTTAGGTTTATATCCTAACGTGTATTTGATGGACCAGTTCTCAACCCAGATCCGTGTCTGTCGTCCAATCAGTGTTAATCAGACTGAGGTAACGATTTACTGCTTTGCACCTAAGGGTGAAAGTGCTGAGAACCGTACATTACGTCTACGTCAGTATGAAGACTTCTTTAATGTTTCGGGTATGGGTACCGCGGATGACTTGGAAGAGTTCCGTGCTTGCCAAGAGGGGTATGCGGCTTCTGAAGATACCTGGAATGATCTAAGCCGTGGCGCGCCTTTATGGATTAAAGGAGCTGATAAGAACGCTCAAGAACTTGGTATTAAACCAGTCTTAAGTGGTGAGCGTAGCGAAGACGAAGGTCTATTTGTCTGCCAACATGAATACTGGCTAGACATTATGAAGAATGCGGTAGAGAAAGAAAAATCAGGTGTTGCTGCTGGTGCACAGCCTGCCTGCCAACACGAAAATGCAGAGGTATAAGCTAATGGATTATCAGAAAATTTGTGCGTTTTTATATCGCGAAGCTCGTTTTTTAGATGATCGTCAATGGGATGAATGGGTAGAGTGCTACGCCGAAAATGTCGAGTACTGGATGCCATGCTGGACCGATGATGATGAGTTGAGTAAAGATCCACAGACCGAAGTGTCATTAATCTACTACCCAAATCGTCATGGTTTAGAGGATCGTGTTTTCCGTATTAAAACAGAGCGTTCAAGTGCTTCTCTACCTGAGACACGCACGAATCATGCGGTCACCAATATTGAGGTGTTGGCAGAGCGTTACGATGAAGTGGATGTGCGTTATAACTTCCATACACTTTGCCACCGTTACCGCAAGACCGATACGTATTTTGGCGTGATCTATGTCACCTTAAAGAAAGTGGGTGATGATCTAAAAATCAGTAAGAAGAAAATCGTTCTTAAGAACGACTATATTCGCCAAGTGATCGATATTTATCACATCTAAATAAGGCGAAGGAGAAAAAGATGAGTAACTATAATATTGCGCTAAATTTTGAAGATGGTGTGACGCGATTCATTAACTGTGGTCCCACTGAAAAGGTATTAGATGCCGCTTATCGTCAACAAATTAACTTGCCCATGGACTGTTCGGACGGTGTGTGTGGGACATGTAAGTGTAAGGCGGAAAGTGGTAACTATGAGCTGAACGATGACTATATCGAAGAAGCACTGACAGAAGATGAGGCAGATCAAGGCCTGGTCTTGACCTGCCAGATGATTCCCCAATCAGATTGCGTCATTTCAGTGCCGGCACCATCCACGATGTGTAAGACGGGTAGTCAAGGTTTTACCGCTAAAGTGAGCGCGGTGACGCCACATGAGGGTTCAGCGTTTGAGTTATCGGTGCAGGTTGATGCCCAAGTACCTACTTTCTTAGCGGGTCAGTATGTGAACATCACAGTACCAGGTAGCGAAGATCATCGTTCTTATTCTTTTTCTTCTGCGCCAGGTAATGGCGAGCTAAGTTTCTTAATTCGTCAATTACCGAACGGTTTAATGAGTACTTACTTAACTCAGGCCAAAGTAGGGGATGAGCTGAGGATTGATGGCCCAATGGGTGTCTTCTTCTTGCGCAATGTGACGCGCCCGCTCTTATTCTTGGCCGGTGGTACAGGTTTGGCTCCGTTCCTCTCCATGCTTGAAGTCTTAGCTCGTAATAATGAAACACAGGCAGTGCACCTGATTTATGGTGTCACCTATGATAAAGATCTGGTGATGGTTGAGGCCTTAGAAGCCTTCAAAGATCGCTTGCCGAATTTTAGCTATACCACTACGGTGGCTGATGAGGCGTCAACGCATCCTAATAAAGGTTATGTGACCAATCACTTTCAGGCAGAGACCTTGAATGATGGGGATGTCGACATTTACCTTTGTGGTCCTCCGCCTATGGTTGATGCGGTGAGTAAGTACATGAAAGAGCAAGGTATTACACCAGCAAATTTCTACTACGAACGCTTTAATCCAAGTTAATTCTCCTTAACTAGGCGTTCAAGTTATCTATTCATTACATGACACGCACTTCGGTCAGCCATGACTGGAGTGTGCTGGATTTCTTTGTCTTTATTTTAAGGGCTTTACTATGGGACTCTCCCGTTTTGAAAATAAAGTTGCTTTGATAACTGGTGCTGCGCAAGGTATTGGTCGTCGAGTAGCTGAGCGTATGCTGCAAGAGGGCGCATATTTATTCTTAGTTGACCGCTCTGAGCTTGTGCATGAGTTGGCGCAAGACCGTGTGCAAACATTCACCGCTGATTTAGAAACCTTTACGGGCGCACAAGCGGCGGCTGATGCAGCTGTTGCCGCATTTGGACGCATCGATATTCTGATTAATAATGTCGGCGGCACGATCTGGACTCGTCCATTTGAACATTATTCACCAGAGCAAATTGAGAAAGAAGTGACACGTTCACTGTTCCCAACCTTATGGTGTTGCCGTGCCGTGCTACCCACGATGCTAGCACAGCAAAAGGGCGCCATTGTCAACGTTTCATCAATTGCGACACGCAGTATTCACCGTGTACCGTACGGCGCCGCAAAAGGTGGGGTAAATGCCTTAACCGCTTGTTTAGCTTTTGAAACGGCAGAAAAAGGGATCCGAGTGAATGCGGTCGCTCCTGGCGGTACTGAAGCACCACCGCGTGTGATTCCTCGTAATCCTCAAGAAGTCGATGCGCAAGAGAAAGAATGGTACCAAGCGATTATTGATCAAACCGTTGAAACAACATTAATGAAGCGTTACGGCACCTTAGACGAACAAGCAGGGGCAATTTTGTTCCTCGCATCAGATGATGCCTCTTACCTCACAGGCGCGGTCTTGCCTGTGGGTGGTGGTGACCAAGGCTAGTTTTAAGCTATTTTTTAAACACAAAAGGAGAAAGGCATAAATTAATTAATATTTATGCCTGTGGAGGTAGACAAATGAGTTCGACAACAACAACCGATGCGTCAATCAAGCTCGATATCAATGAGGTGATTGATAACGCTAAATTTAACCGTTTTCATTGGTCAGTCGTATGGCTATGCGCCTTATTATTGATTTTTGATGGGTATGACTTATTTATTTACGGGGTGATTCTTCCTGTCTTAATGACAGAATGGAATTTAACGCCTGTACAAGCAGGAGCCTTAGGAAGTTATGCCTTATTTGGCATGATGTTTGGTGCTTTAATCTTCGGTCCCTTGGCCGACCGTATTGGTCGTAAAAAAGGCGTCCTTATTTGTTTTGTCCTCTTTACGGTTGCGACCTTTCTGAACGGTTTTGCAACAAGTGTGACTGAGTTTGGTATCTATCGCTTTATCGCTGGTTTAGGTTGCGGCGGTTTAATGCCCAATGCAGTTGCTTTAATGAACGAGTACGCACCACGTCGCTCTCGTGGCACGCTGGTGGCTTTGATGTTCAGTGGCTACTCTTTGGGTGGTCTCATTGCGGCTTGGACGGGTATTCATATGTTGCCTGCATATGGCTGGCAATCTATGTTCTTTGTTGCGGCGATTCCACTCTTGCTAATCCCCATCCTAGTGTGGAAACTTCCTGAATCAGTCGGTTTCTTGGTGCGCGAAGGTAAGGATAAAGAAGCGCGCCACATGTTAGCTTTAGCCAGTCCTGAGACACCGCTTAGCGAGCAACATGTCCTAACTCAGTCTATTACGAAAGGTGCTTCAGTGCCTGTGGTAGACTTGTTTCGTGAAGGTCGCCTAGTTAATACATTGATGATTTGGTTAGCATTCTTCTGCTGTCTATTGATGGTGTATGCGTTAGGCTCATGGTTGCCTAAATTAATGAACCAAGCGGGTTATAGCTTAGGATCAAGCTTATCATTCCTTATTGCTCTAAATCTAGGTGGTATGTTGGGGGCTATCTTTGGTGGTTGGTTAGGCGATCGCTATGGTTTGCCGAAAGTGATGAGCTGGTTCTTCTTACTATCAGCGGTTTCAATTGGTTTATTAGGCTTTAATAGTCCAATGCTAGCACTTTATGCATTGATTCTTGTTGCTGGAGCGACCACGATTGGTACTCAGATTCTGCTCTACGCTAATACTGCACAGTATTATCCTTTGAGCATTCGTTCGACAGGTTTAGGATGGGCTTCAGGAATTGGTCGCTTTGGAGCCATCTCTGGACCTTTCTTAGGCGGTGCTTTATTGGCTAAGCAGTGGCCATTACAGGCTAATTTTATTACCTTTGCTATTCCTGGTGTGATTGCAACCTTGGCGATACTCGTGTTTATCCTTAACTCACGTCGTCAAGCGCAGAAAGTTGCTCGTACGCAAGCTGTACCTGCGATGGCACAGTAGTGGCTAAAGCATAGATGCACTTAAGCAGAGCAAGTCTTAGATATAGATCAGCCTAAGCAGCTCTGCTTATATTATGCAAATACAGATATAGATGTAGATATTGATGTCGCTGAGTAGCTTCTCTGTCCAGAAGAGTTACTTGGCGACATTGTTTTAATTAGCGATATTGGTTTAATTAGTGTAAGTGGTAGTTTCGTAGCGTTGGTTTGCATCATTGGCTTGCAGTGTTAATTGCTAAGAGTTGTTTGTATAGTAGTACCTATAAAATATAAGATTCAACGTATTATTGGAGACGGGATGAGAGGGCGTTTAGCAGAATATTGCTCATTTAAAGATTGGTCAATTACCGCATGGATGACGGGTTTTTTAGCAGTTTTGATCTCTTATGCAGGCCCATTAGTTATTTTTATTCAGGCCGCTCAAGTATGGGAGATGTCACCAGAGACGCTTAGCTCATGGATTTGGGGTATCTCGATTGGTGCGGGTATTAGTGGCATTGTTTTAAGCATTATGCTTAAAGCACCCATCATCACTGCTTGGTCGGCTCCTGGCACGGCCTTACTCTTAAACCTGTATCCGCATATTTCCTATCCTGAAGTAATTGGATCTTACTTGGTTGCTGCGATTCTCACGACAATTATTGCAGTGAGCGGTTATTTTGAACGGATAGTACAATTTATTCCACGCAGTATTGCAGCCGCTATGCTGGCAGGAATTTTATTCCAATTTGGCGCGCAGGCATTTAATGTTGGTACACAGTTGCCACCAATCTTATTTGTAATGTTGACGGTGTTTATCTTAAGTCGCCGCTTTCTACCGAAGTTTACCGTGGTCTTAGTGACCCTAAGCGGCTTTACCTTAGCTTTTTTCCTAGGTCATACCGACTTTAGTGTGCTTAAGCTTAGCCTTGCTAGCCTTGAATTTACCTTACCGTCTTTTTCGTTTCAGGCTTTTTTTAGCTTTACGATTCCCTTATTGATTGTGAGCCTAAGTGGTCAATATTTGCCAGGCATCATCGTCATGCGTTTAGATGGCTACAATCAACCGACACGTCCTATCTTGGCAGGTACCGCTTTAATCTCTATCGTGACGGCATTTTTCGGAGGCATTTCAATTGTTTTAGCGGCGATTACTGCAGCGATTTGCACCGGCAAGGACTCTCACCCTGACCATGATAAGCGTTATGTGGCAGGCATTGCGAATGGGGTGTTTTATCTAATCGGTGGTACATTTGCTGGCACGATTGTGCTTTTATTTAGTGCTGTTCCACCAGCCTTAGTTGCCGCCTTAGCAGGTTTAGCCTTGATTGGGGCGATTATGAGTAATATTAAGCTCTTAGCCGAATCGCCGAAACACTTAGAGCCAGCGGTGATTACCTTTTTAGCGACTGCTTCAGGCATGAGTCTGGCAGGTATGGGTTCGGCCTTTTGGGGCATTGTGTTCGGTTTAATTACCAATTGGGTATTGGGCTATGGTAAAAAGCCTGAACCTAGTAAAACAGCCTAGTGAAATTATTGACTATCGTCGTGAAATTTAGTTATTGATATACCGTGGAGAAAGAATTTGAATAGCTCAGTTGAATCAGCCAATTTATCTTTAGAGCAAGCGCAGCAAGCGATTCTGAAGATCTTACCAACGCACAATCTGCCTGTGACGCGCTTGGCTTTTTTACAGCAGAGAGATCTTTTACCTATCGTCACGGTGGTGGGTAAATATAACCATGGTAAGAGTCGCCTATTAAATGAGTTAATTGGTGAGTCGGCTTTTACCGTGGCAGATAAGCGCGAGACGGTCGATCTCAATCGTCATAGCCAAGAGGGCGTGACCTGGTTAGACGCTCCTGGTCTGGATGCTGACGTAGCGGAAGGGGATGATCGTCATGCGGAGCGAGCGATTTGGCAAGAGGCCGATATTCGCTTAATGGTGCATGCGGCGAAAGAGGGCGAGTTGGACGCAACTGAGTCGGCCTTAATAGTGAAATTGCAGGCCGATGAACAGGCTATGCAGCGCCGTACCTTATTTGTTCTTACACAGATTGACCAAGTGGCCAATGATGAGAATATGCAGAAGATTCTGGCTGAGTTGGCTGAACAGATGGGTGAACAGATCATTTATCCAGTGTCTTCAGTGCGTCATCGCAAAGGCATCGAGCAGGATAAACCCTTGTTTGTTGAAAAAAGTGGCTTTCCGCAATTACGCCAAGCTTTAGCTGAAGTCGTCGCTGGTGTACCACAAGCCCGTACCCATGAAAAAGCCCAGCTGCGTAGCCAGTTGCAGCAAGCGCTAGAGCAAAAGCACCAGAGTAATCAGCAACAATTAGCACATTTGCAAGAACGTGTACAAGCACGTACGCAGGGTTTTTGTGAAGAGTTAAAGGCTATGCTGATCAAAGCCGATGAAGATTTACAAGAGATTTATACACCGCCAGCCGTGGATCACGCCTTGGATGTGGACGATATTAGTCAGACCTTGCAATGGACTCGCGGCAAGCAAGAGCGCTCACGTGTGCATATTGCCTATTCACGCGCTTGTATTCAAATCCGCACGGTCTTAGCTAAGTATGGCAATTTAAATTTACCGAAAGAACAGCAAGTTGCCTCGCAAGCGCTCAGTACAGTGATGGTGGCAGTGATGGGTGTATCCTTGAAGGATCGCTATGCGCTGAAGGAGCTCTTTAGCGAAGCAGGGCGTGCCAAGTTATTTGCTGATTTCTATCATTATTATAAGTTATCTGATGATTATAAAGCGTTGCAAAAAGCCATCGCCAGTCATCAAGAAGCCGTACACGCTTCGGCACAGGCCTTAGAGGCTTTGAAAGTGTTTAATGCTTAAATTATAAAAATATGACGACAGAAAATATAAAAAATACGACGAATCCAGTAGATATAATGAGCCCGCAAAGTGCTGAGCAGGTATTTATGCGCGCGGTACAAGAGGCGCAGGTGCTTAAGCTAGATCTTGGGACGCAAGTACAGGGTTTGGAACAGTGGTTAGCGGATTTATTAAATCGTTTAGAGCAGCCGCTTGTGGCCAGTTCTGTGCTAACTGCTGAATCGAGTTTAGCTCAGAGTTTAGCGGCACTCCAAGAACAGAAACAAGGCTATCCACAGAAATGGGATGCCCAATGGGAAGAGTTAAAGCCCGCCTTGAATATGGCTGATGCATTTGCCGATAAATTAATGTTCTTGGTATTCGGTAAGTTTAATGCCGGTAAGAGCTCGTTCTGTAATTTATTGGTTGAGCGTTTTGTGGCACAGGGTTTGCCAGCTGAGTATTTTGTTCTAGAGGCAGGGCAGATACAGTCGACACCAGGGCCTTTTAAAGAAGGAACCACAGAAACCACAGCGCATATCCAGGGTGCTATCTTAGCCAATCGCTTGGTCTTTATTGATACCCCAGGCTTACACTCGGTGACACAAGAGAATGCCGATCTGACGCAGCGCTTCCTCGATAGTGCGGATGCGGTATTGTGGTTGAGTAGCTCGACTTCGCCTGGTCAGGTGCAGGAGTTGGAGGAGCTAGCCTTAGAAATTCGTCGTCGCAAACCACTAATGCCGATTATTACGCGTAGCGATTTCTTGGATGAAGATATTGTTGATAATGAAATTGTTAATGTGCTGTGTAATAAGAGTGCAGATAATCGAGCCATACAGGAAGGGGATGTACTAAGTCGTGCACAAGATAAGCTCGTGCAATTAGGTTTAGATGCTAGCTTGATTAAGTCGCCATTATCCGTGTCCGCTTATGCTGCACGCTCTTATGGATTGACTGAGCAAGCTTTGGAAGAAGCAGGGATTTATCGCTTCTACCAAGCCGTTACTGAGATGATTAGTCCCTTACTCGACTATAAAGCGCGTAAACCGTTAGCCATGTATTTGCATCATCTTGAAGAGAATGTGGTGCGTGATGTAGTGGAAAGTTGTAAGGCTTTACAAGCCTATCAAGGGGCGGTAGCGGCTGAGCGTGCTGGTCTTAAAGTAAGACTGGAGAACTTGGCTGAGTCAATCTGGCGTGAAATTGTGAGCCATATCTTACGCTTATTGGATGAATATTTTGCAGTAGCTGAAAGTGGCGCAGATGCTAGTGGTAGTGCAAGCGAGGGTTCAAGCGCTCAAGCTTTGGCAACTTTACAGCAGGGCCTAGTCGCTGCGATGGCGCAAGAGTATCAGACTCAGTTGGAACAGGTGTTAAGTAAACAGTATATTTTACCGAATGAGTTGGTGACTGCTGAAGATTTTAAAGCTCCACAAATTGAGCAATACTTTAGTGGGCAAAAAGCTTTACGCGCGGATGAGTTTGAGAAGATTTATCTCAGCTTAGAGAGCTTAAGCGCTAAGCAGATTAAAGAAAACTTGCAGCAGGTGGAGAAGGTTATTGATGCGGAATTGGCGCAAACCCAGCTTGCTGTTGAGCAGCTTCAGGTCCAACTGCAGGAGCAGATAGATAAGCTAGCTGAGGTCTAGCGCTAGAGCGAGACCAAGCTATTTATCAGGTACAATACCAGGAAATAGAACGTGAATTAAGCTGCTGGTTTGTGAGCGAGACCAAGCTATTAATCAGGTACAATACCAGACCAGATGTCCATAATCTTTAATGAATCAGTAACTTAGAGACTGTTTTATCTAAGTATCCAC
>CAZIKJ010000165.1:0-1939 GCA_964539685.1 uncultured Pelistega sp. | reverse complement strand
CATAATACTCACACATCGATTGTTTTTTTATAGGCAATGCGCTTATATTATCGCTTTTTAGCTAAATAATCACGCTTGCCCTAAAAAAGCGTTATTTTCTTCTGGTAAAGTGCCGAAACTCAACACTTCTAGGGGTTTTAGAGGGGATTACTCTCAAATTTGGCACGTCATCATTTCCAGTCAATGTCTGCAAAGCATGCGTTTCAAGACTTGCTTGGTGTTAACTCGAAACAACAACACGCTTTTAATATTTCAGCATACCTGTCTATGATGCTGTTTGTGCCCAACTAGGCACACGCTTTTGCATAAAGGCATCCAGGCCTTCTTGGGTATCGGCGAGCATCATATTATCGGCCATCACTTGTGCTGCTTGGGTGTAGGCTTGGCTGATAGGTTGTTCAAGCTGCTGATAAAATAATTGCTTGCCCATGGCGAGTGAACCTGCGGGCTTATGGCATAGCTTGACGGCAAGGTCTTGCACGGTTTTATCTAAGTCAGCAGCCGGCACACTTTGATTAATTAGACCCCATTCTTGCGCTTGCTGAGCTGTGATAAATTCGCCTGTCACCAACATCTCGAAGGCCTTTTTACGACCAACATTGCGCGATAAGGCGACTGCTGGTGTGGAACAGAAGAGGCCCACATTGATACCTGAGACAGCAAACTTGGCGTGCTCACTGGCAATAGCTAAATCACACATGGCAACCAGTTGACAACCTGCTGCCGTGGCGATGCCGTGCACCTTAGCAATCACGGGTTGGGGGAGTGTCAGCAAGGCTTGCATAAATTGTCCGCAACGGTTAAACAGTTCCAGTTGATAGGCATGTTCTGGGTTTTGTCGCATCTGCTTAAGATTATGGCCTGAGCAGAATGCCTTGCCTTCGGCTTGGATAATTAACACGCGCACACTAGGGTCTTGCTTAATATTCTCAAGTTCTTGAATTAATAAATCTAACATCTGCATCGAGAGCACATTAAATTGATCCGCTTGATTTAGGCTTAACGTAGTGATGCCTTGTGCATCGTGACGCAAGAGAATGCTATCGGCTTGTGTGGAAGCAGTGGTGTCTAGAGCTGTTGTTGCGGTCGTTGAAGCGGCTGTAGATGCAGTGTTGGATGTCGATGCCGGATTCGTCGTAGAAGTGCTGGGCGTGTTAGTTGAGGTAGTAGCAGAGGGCATGTAGATGAACTCCTGGGATCAAATGGCGTCGAGACTTAGCAATTAAGGTCACAGACTAGAAAATCAGGGACCAAGAATAGGCAATCCTTTAGCATAAACCAGTTTGGCCTTGCTGGGTCTTATGGATAACCCCTGTTGTGCCTGTGCGGTCTGCGCATAAAAAAACCGAATGCGATTGAAGGCATTCGGTTTTGGTGAAGGACCGATAAGGGCTTCTCTGTCCTTCTCTGGCTTTGTTTTAATGACTTACTTAAGCGATCAGGGTTTATCTGATCATGACCGTAAACGTCATTATGCCAAGTGCCAGTGCTGAGTGATTACACGTCAACAGTAGCAGCCACTTCTTTGTAGCTTTCGATTTCATTGAAGTTCATATAGCGGTAGATAGAATCGCTATTCTTATCAATGATACCGATGTCAGCCATGTACTCTTCACGTGTTGGGATGCGACCTAAGCGTGAGCAAATCGCTGCCAACTCTGCAGAGCCTAGGTACACATTCGTGTTCTTACCTAAGCGGTTCGGGAAGTTACGTGTACTGGTTGACATCACGGTTGCACCTTCACGTACTTGTGCTTGGTTACCCATACATAATGAGCAGCCTGGCATCTCCATACGTGCACCTGCAACACCTAGCACACCGTAGTGGCCTTCGCTAGTGAGTTGCTCTTGGTCCATCTTGGTTGGTGGTGCTACCCATAGTTTCACAGGGATATCACGCTTGCCTTCAAGAAGTTTAGAGGCCGCGCGGAAGTGACCG
>CAZIKJ010000164.1:0-2180 GCA_964539685.1 uncultured Pelistega sp. | reverse complement strand
CAGCGAGTCACAGCTGATGCTCATTTCGACCCAGCAATCTGGAACACATTCGCTGAGCTGGGTATCTTAGCGTTGCCTTTTCACGAAGACTTCGGCGGCCTGAATGGCACCGCTCTTGATACCTATTTAGTCATGCGCGCATTGGCACCAGGACTTGTTCTTGAACCGTATATTAGCACTGTGATTCTATCGGGCACCTTATTGCAGGAAGCTGCGACACCTGAACAGAAAGCTACATGGATTGAAGATATTGCCACAGGCGCAACTCGCTATGCCTTTGCCCATTACGAACCTGAGTCTCGCTATCAAGAAACCCATGTAGGTACCCGCGCACAAAAACAAGGTGACACTTGGCTTATCAATGGCCATAAAGCCGCCGTGTTAGACGCCAAAGATGTTGACTATGTTTTAGTCTCTGCACGTAGCAATGGAGACACAAGTGATGCCCAAGGCATTTCGGTCTTCCGCATTCCACTTGATACCGCTGGTTTAAGCTTGAAAAATTACCGCACGCATGATGGTCATAGCGCCGCTGATGTCATTCTGAATAATGTCACAGTCCCTGCTGAAGCATTGATTGGCACTGAAGGTCAAGCCGCGTCCGCCATCGCACAAGCATTAGCCATAACGAATACGGCTTTAATTGCTGAAGCCACAGGTTTAATTGAAGCCTTAAATAATGCAACATTAGAGTATTTGAAAATTCGCAAACAGTTTGGCGTGCCTATTGGCACTTTTCAAGCCTTACAACATCGTATGGCCGAGATGGCCATTGCGGCAGAGCAAGCTAACTCCATGGCATTATTAGCCGCCATGGAAATGGCCAACCCAGATCCTACTCAGCGCTTAATTAAAGCCTCAGGCGCCAAAGCCTATGTTGGCAAACTGGCCCGCCATGTCGCTCATGAAGCGGTGCAAATGCATGGTGGTATAGGTGTCACGGATGAGCTCAATGTCGCACACTTCTATAAGCGCATCACAACGATTAATATGATGTTTGGTGATGTTGACTACCATCTTGAGCGTTATAGCGACAGCTTGCTGAATGCTGCTTAAGACATCACTCTCAAAACCAGCAATGCAGTCATATGAATAACGGAAGCTTATGCTTCCGTTATTCATATCCATGGAAAATCATTATTACTAGCTTAATCTTAAAAGTTAAAATCCGTCACACCGAACGACTCTTTCAGGCTCTGCGTCATCGCCAATAATCGCGGCCGTACTTCATCTAATAAAAACTCTGGCGACAAGCTGAAGGAAGGCCCCCCGCAGTTAATCGACATAATGGGGAAATTCTCACCTAAGTTTAAGCCTACAGCAATTCCATTCACATCACCTTGCCACTCGCCAAACGAACAAGTACAGCCTAGTTCTTGATAATCTTTCAGCGCCTGCTCAATACCCTGCCTAATAAGGTGGCTAGAGCGCTCATCGAGTTCACTCACACGTTCAAACACCTCGTCTAACTCAGCTTGTCCAGCCTCGGCTAAGTAAGCGCGCCCCATTGATGAAGTCGTAATCGGCAAGCGCGTACCCACATCTAATTGCAAGGTTAAGGCCGAGCGACTGCGACATGTTTCGATACATAGCATCGATAAGCGGTCTCGCACGCCTAAACTGACCACACCTTGAGAGAAATCGGCAATCTCTTGTAAAAAAGGGCGCGCAATCTGTCGCACATCAAGCTTGGCTAACATGCCCATGCCTAAAGATAAAGTTGCCATACCTAGACGATATTTACCACTTGGTGCATCATGCATCAGGTAACCCATCTTGACTAAGGTTGAGGTTAAACGGGAAACCGTAGAATTCGAAAGATTACAACGCTTAGCAATATCCTGGTTACCTAAGACTCGGTTACCAGAACGAAAACAGGCAAGAACCTCTAAGCCACGCGCTAGCGCAGTGACAAAGTGGCGATCATCCTTATATTTATCAATGAGAGATAAGCTCTTGGGCTGTATAACTGTCGATGTGTTGGTAGCGGCTTGAGTGGGTGACTTGAGGTGAGATTTAGTGCCGTATGACATAGCGCATTCCTAATGCAAACGAGTGTTTACTATTCTACCATGCAGAAAGATAAAACAAAATTTGCTCGTAAAAAAAGGCGATGCCAGATCCAGTGTCTTCGTCTAATATTTAGTATTCATTAAGAAAATCAAAACATCGTTTCAAGA
>CAZIKJ010000163.1:0-9045 GCA_964539685.1 uncultured Pelistega sp. | reverse complement strand
CATTGAGTTGTGAGTATCAAGATTAAGCGACATCTTTAATTATTATAAGATGTCGCTTTTTTTATTTGAGTTACTGCCTAAGATGTATATTGACTGATAAGTCTAATTCTTACTAACAACATCCTTGTCACTTATAAACCCAATTCTTGCCAAATATCATCCACGCGCTTTTTCACGCTTGGGTCCATGACAATCGGACGGCCCCATTCACGGTTGGTTTCACCAGGCCATTTATTGGTGGCGTCTAAACCCATCTTGCCACCTAGACCAGAGACTGGGGAGGCGAAGTCAAGATAGTCAATTGGGGTGTTTTCCACTAATACCGTATCGCGCACGGGATCCATGCGAGTGGTCATGGCCCAGATGACTTCTTTCCAATCGCGTGTATTCACATCCTCATCAACCACGACAATAAACTTGGTATACATAAACTGACGTAGGATGCTCCATACCCCAAACATTATGCGTTTGGCATGGCCGGCATATTGCTTACGGATAGAGACGACGGCAAGACGATAACTGCAGCCCTCTGGCGGTAGATAGAAGTCCACAATTTCAGGTAATTGCTTACGTAAAAGTGGCACGAAGACTTCATTCAGCGCTACGCCAAGTACAGCGGGCTCATCAGGTGGTTTGCCGGTGTAGGTGCTGTGATAAATAGGATTTTTGCGCATGGTGATGCGCTCTACGGTAAAGACAGGGAACCAATCCTGCTCATTGTAATAGCCTGTATGGTCGCCATAAGGTCCTTCAAGAGCCATCTCGTAGTCACGTTGTGCGGGTGGCTGCATGCCTTCAGGCACTTGCGGTTGTACGGCATCAGGATGATTGGACGGCAGAATATAGCCTTCAAGCACAATTTCAGCTGAAGCGGGTACACTTAAGTCACTACCAATGGCCTTAATTAACTCGGTGCGCGAGCCGCGTAATAAGCCTGCAAACTGGTACTCGGATAGGCTATCAGGAACAGGAGTTACTGCGCCTAAGATAGTGGCAGGATCGGCACCTAAAGCAACTGCGATAGGAAATGGCTTGCCAGGATTGGCAAGGCTATGATCACGAAAATCCAAAGCGCCACCGCGGTGTGAGAGCCAGCGCATAATGAGTTTATTGCGACCGATAAGTTGCTGACGATAAATGCCTAAGTTTTGGCGCTTAGCGTTTGGTCCGCGTGTAATGACCAAGCCCCAAGTGATTAAAGGTGCAATATCACCTGGCCAGCAGCCTTGGATTGGCAATTGATTCAAGTCCACTTGGTCGCCTTCAATGACAATTTCCTGGCAAGGCGCACTACGCACGGTCTTGGCTTGCATATCCCATAAGGCAGACTTCAACATGCCTATTTTACTAAACGCATCTTTCAGATTACTCGGGGCTTCAGGTTCTTTTAAGGAAGCAAGTAATTCACCAACTTCTTTTAAGGCTGAAATATCTTCGGCGCCCATGCCCCAAGCGACACGCTCAGGCGTACCAAATAGATTGCTCAGGACAGGCATGCTGGCTTTCTGGCCATTATGTTGACCATTTGTAAACAGGAGTGCTGGCCCGCCTTGTTGCAAGACGCGATCACTGATTTCGGTCATCTCAAGATGTGTTGATACCGCAGTATCAATTTTTTTGAACTGATTTTTCTTCTCAAGTTGTGCGATAAAGTCGCGTAAATCCTTGTATTTCACACGGTATCCCCAGATTAATAGTGCTTCTATTATAGGGTAAATGACGCAAGAAAAATAATAAAACAACCGCACTAAATCAGGTGGACAAGAAAATAAAGGATAATAGGAGCAGTGACAGGAGAGCCTTATTAGAACTCGCCGTAAAACTCTGTCCTTTAAGGGGGCGTCATAAGGCTTCAACAGACAGGAAGTATGAACCGTTAAGGGCAGAGCAATAAGTATATGAGTATGAGTTAGAGACTCATACCACGATAGATAAGGGTAGTGTCCCTAGCGCTATCCACAAGTTAAGTCATAGATATGAGCAAATAGGTATGAGTAATATGCAAGAAGCTGTAATACGGCTTGTTATATTCCAAAAGAGACGATGAATTTATGGTGGTAAAACCGTTAGACTATATGGGCAAGGCCCTAACAATTTTCTTAAACTTTATTCACCTCGCCGTAATCTACTTAGGTATTGTGGCCTTGGTTGGTGTTGTGGCGATTTTCGTTCTGCCCGCGGCAAAAGAGCAAGCATCATTGGTGCGTAATGCTGTTATGAATACCTTAGTGCCTGAGGAGCATCTATTAAACAATCAAGACTTGCTACAAATTCTTGGCTTAAGTGATGAAAAGGGCTTGGGTTCGAATTTAGCCTTACAGCGCTCAAGTGATTTTGCAGATAACGCTGATGATCCCAATAGTTCAGTAGTGGCAGGCTCTTCCGCAGCTCGCCCTACAGGGGCTATAGCTGGTCAGGAGGAGCAGACTGGACTGGTATTAAGTTCAGAAGCCGCTGTGCAAGATGGCGCCTTCTTTGACGGGTTTGCATCGGCGTCGCGGTTTCAAATCAAGGGTGTTCCACAAGATAAGGCCTTGGCTATGCGTGAGTATTTATCACGTAAATTTCGGGTTGCTCGTGATGTGACGGGTGTTTTGATTCATGTAGTCTATGAAGAGGCTGAGAAGAAACAACTAGACCCGCTATTAGTCTTGGGCGTGATTGCGATTGAGTCGCGCTATAATCCCTTCGCAGAGAGTAGTGTGGGCGCTCAGGGATTAATGCAAGTGATGACACGCGTGCATCGCGATAAGTTTGAACCGATTTCCGCAAGTGAATATGTGGCGTTAAATCCTATTGCGAATATTATCGTTGGCACTCAGATTTTGCATGACTGCATTAAGCGCCGTGGGGGTGTTGATGCAGGCTTAGGCTGTTATGTTGGCGCAACGGGACCGAATGATGGTGGCTATGCCGAGAAAGTGCAAGACGAGCGTAAGCGGATTGCTTTGGAGTCACGCATACCGCTAGGAATTAATTTAGGTCAATACCGGTAATAATTATACTCAGCCATGGTTTGTAAGCTAGCCATGACTGAACACTCCACAGCGCAAAGCCTTGTTCAGGACCTCTCTGAGGCATAGTAAGCTAGCCATGGCATCACACTCAATCAAGACTTGGTGAGTAATTATTCGCTAAGAACTTTTCTAGGCGGCTCATTGCTTCTTTGATGCGATCAAGACCAGTAGAGTAAGAGATGCGAATAGTGTTATTGGCGAAGGCAGGTCCAAAGTCTAAACCTGGGGTGACCACTACGCCAGTTTCACGCAATAAGCGCTGACAGAATTCCATGCTGTCATTGCTGTAATGGCTAATATCGGCATAGATATAGAAAGCACCTTCAGGTTTCACGGGGACTCGTAGCTTCAGGCGCTCGAGCTCTACCAATAAATAATCGCGGCGCTCTTTAAAAGCTAAGCGACGAGCGCGATAGATCTCCATGGCTTCTTCGGCAAAACAACTAATGGCTGCGTGTTGTGCCAAGGTTGGTGGGCAGATATTTAAGCTGGCGCTGAGGTTTTCAATCTTAGGAACGAAGTAGGTTGGCGCAATCATCCAGCCCAGTCTCCAACCCGTCATATTAAAGAACTTAGAAAAACTATTAATCACAATAATATCGGGATCAATACAGAGGCCAGACTCCGCTGTGCCCTCGTAGCTTAAGCCTAAGTAAATCTCGTCCAAAATGACAAAACCGCCTTTGGATTTGACTACGCGAATAATTTTGCTGAGCTCATCCTTGGTAATAGTCGTGCCTGTTGGGTTGCTCGGTGAGGCAATTAAGATGCCACGCGTTTTCTCGCCCCAATTGGCCGCGATTTTATCGGCGGATAGCTGGAATCGTTCTTCGGCAGTCGTCGGGATAAGCTTGGTCGTGGCACCAGCAGAGAGGATAAAGTTGTAGTTCTCAGGATAGTACGGGACAGGCATGATGATTTCATCGCCTGGATTTAATAAGCTCATGCAAGCGAGTAACAATGCCCCAGAGCCACCTGTCGTAATAATAACTTGTTCATAGCTAATCGGAGCCCCGAACTCTTGCTTATAATAATCCGCAATACTCATGCGTAATTGTGTTAGGCCTAAGGTCGGGCTATAACCACTGAGTCCAGCTTGTGCGGCATGTTGTAAGGTCTCAACTACAATCGGGGGTGCGGTAAAGTCAGGCTCACCAATGCCTAGGCCAATAATATCCTGTCCTGACTCTTTAAGTAGGCGTGCTTGTTTGGTGATTTCTAATGCTTGGAAAGTCACCGTGTGATCGAGACGTTGTGAGGCTTGTAGCATGGCAATTGACGATAAGTGTTAAGTATATGGATCGATTTTAGACCTTCATCATAAACGCTAATCGTTATTTATGCAAAGTCGTTAAAATAATGTTTAAATTATCACTCACAAGAGCTATTCGCAACTGGCTTTGCATGTAATTGCGGGTGCGATTGGAATACATTTAAATCGTCATGGACATACAAATAGCAAGACTGGGTGAGTAGTGGCATGACAATGTTTACTCTCTCAAGTACGTAGCATGAGCTTCGTATCAGGGTTATAGAGTACAAGGATTATCTTTTTATGGACAGGCGTTCCTTTATGCAGTTTGGTCGGGCAGCTGTGTTGCCTACATCCGTTTGGGAAACTTTTTGCCAGCGTGTGCAAAGAAGTGTACGTGCTACGGTGCGACAGTTGAAAGACCATGAGCAAGGCTGTGTTGCTGAGGTGACGATTGAGCGTCCTGCTGATAGCAAACATATTCTTGCCTTATGCCGTGAGTATCAGGTGTCGATGATCTTAGCGGGTAGTGCGCCGTCTCAGTCTTTATTTGGACGTGATTGCCTGATTGTGCAGCTGGGCTCAGGTTTTCGCGAGCTTGAGCATTTGGGGGAGCAAGCCTGCCTCGCCCAAGCGGGTGTTTTTATTGGGGACTTGTATGCGCAGGGCTACCAGCAATTTGCTCGCGTGCCTGGGCAGATGACCGTTGCGCAGTGGCTAGCCGATGCCGCCTATCATGATTGCCGTCCTTACTTTAGCTTTTTAAGTGGTGTTGAGCGGCTGTGTGCCTTATTTAGTGATGGGTCTGAGGCTGTGCTCGGCGACTTCGGTGTCGACGATCGAGCTGCTTTATCGGTGCCCATTTTAAATCGAACCATTCCCAATGCTTTTGAACTCTTACGAGAGGATCAGGTGGAGCAACAGCTTGAGCAGGCTATCTGGCCTTACGCCTATCGTTTAGATGCCTTAAAGAAAAAACGCGTAGAGGTGAATTTAGCCCGTCTTTTTCTTGGTCACAAAGCCAGTCTTATTTGGGCGCAAAGCGTCTTGATTCGTAAAATGCCAGAGGACTTCTTATGCTTGCCTAGCGATATTCAATGGCCAGACCCAAGTCTTGATTTAAGTGTCAGTTTAGATCATGTGCAAGCTCGCCTTAAGGGAATTTTAGATAGTGAAGGATTGTTTCTCTATTATGACGAATGGCGACCTTTATATGAGGTTTGAAAGACGCGTGAAAAAATAGCCTTCAGATGTGATATGGTGTACAGTATTAAAAAATTTTTTAGTTAAATCAGAATCAAACTCTTTCAGGAATAAGAACTATGGATGAGACTCTACGCCAGGCTGCATTGGAATATCATAAAGCAGGTCGCCCGGGTAAAATCGCCGTCACTGCCACCAAGCAATTATCGAATCAACGTGACTTAGCCTTGGCCTACTCACCTGGAGTAGCGGCAGCATGTGAAGAAATTGTTAAAGACCCTGTGAATGCGGTGCAATACACGGCTCGTGGCAATTTAGTTGGCGTGATTACTAACGGTACCGCAGTATTGGGCCTAGGTAATATTGGTGCTTTGGCCTCAAAACCAGTGATGGAAGGTAAGGCAGTATTATTTAAGAAATTCGCCGGAATTGATGTCTTTGATATTGAAATTAATGAGACAGATCCTGAGAAGCTAGTTCAGATTATTGCGGGTCTTGAGCCGACCTTTGGTGGTATCAACCTTGAAGATATTAAAGCGCCTGAGTGCTTTTATGTTGAGTCGGAGCTGCGTAAGCGCATGAATATCCCTGTGTTCCATGATGATCAGCATGGCACGGCGATTTGCGTAACTGCCGCATTCTTGAATGGTTTGCGTGTTGTTAATAAGCAGATTGATCAGGTTAAAGTTGTCGTATCAGGTGCTGGTGCCGCCGCTTTAGCATGTTTAGACTTGATGGTCGATATGGGACTGCCTTTAGAGAACGTTTGGGTCTCGGATATTGAGGGCGTGGTCTATAAGGGCCGTACAGTATTAATGGACCCTGTCAAAGAGCGCTTTGCACAAGAGACTGAATTACGTACCTTGGGGCAAATTATTGAAGGCGCTGACGTGTTCTTAGGCTTGTCTGCAGGTGGTGTTCTAAAGCCCGAGATGGTCAAAGAGATGAAGTCTAATCCATTGATCCTAGCATTGGCCAATCCTGAACCCGAGATTCTTCCTGAAGTGGCCTTGTCAGTGCGTGGTGATGTGGTGATGGCAACAGGTCGCTCAGACTATCCTAACCAAGTGAATAATGTACTTTGCTTCCCGTATATTTTCCGTGGTGCACTTGATGTGGGTGCACGCGAAATCACACGTGGCATGGAAAAAGCTGCGGTGACAGCAATTTGTCACCTAGCAGAAGAAGAGCAAAGTGATGTGGTGGCGACCGCCTACGGTATTACTAATTTGTCCTTTGGGCCACAATATTTTATCCCTAAACCATTTGATCCTCGTCTGATTGTGCGTATTGCACCAGCAGTAGCTAAGGCGGCGATGGAAGAGGGTGTAGCGACGCGTCCGATTGATGACTTAGTGACTTACGCTGAGCAGCTTGAACAGTTTATCTATCACTCAGGCGCCTTTATGAAGCCATTGTTCAGCATGGCGCGCGCCTTCAAGCGTGATGGTGGCAAATCTCGTATCGTCTTCACTGAGGGCGAGGATGAGCGCGTATTACGTGCGGTACAGATTCTAGTGGACGAGAAAGTCTGCACGCCGATCCTAGTCGGTCGTCCAGATGTCTTAGAAAGTCGCGTTAAGCGTTATGGTCTACGCTTTAGTCTCGAGACTGATGTTGAGGTGGTTGATAGTGAGCACGATGGTCGCTTCGATCGTTATTGGAAAGCCTATTGGGAGATGATGCGTCGCAAGGGTGTGACCCAAGAGTTTGCCCGTCTCGAATTGCGCCGCCGCACTACCTTAGTGGGTGCCCTGATGGTTAAGTTCGGTGAGGCTGATGGCATGATTTGTGGCACGATTGGACGCTATGTGAATCACTTAGATTTAATTGATAAAGTGATTGGCAAGGCACCAGGTGCTTCAACCTATGCGGCGATGAACATTATCTTGATGCCAGAGTCTATGGTAGCGATTGCCGATACTCACGTGAATGCCAATCCGAATGCGCAAGAGCTGGCTGATATCGCGATTATGGCTGCGCAAGAGATGCGACATCTACGTATTGAGCCTAAATTGGCTTTTGTTTCAAGCTCTAACTTTGGTACTGATGTCCCATGTTCTGGCAGTGTGATTCGTGAGGCCTTAGCTTTAGTACGTGAACGTGAACCTGATCTTGAGATTGATGGCGAGATGCACTGTGATGCCGCCTTAGATGAGAAATTACGTGCTCGTATCATGCCTGATAGTCCATTGAAGGGCGCCGCTAACGTCTTAATTTGCCCTAACGTTGAGGCAGGTAATATTGCCTATAACTTACTGAAAGTTAGCGCGGGTAGTAACGTCGCCGTGGGTCCATTCTTGCTGGGTATGAATGCACCAATCACTATTCTTACCTCTAGCTCTACAGTACGCCGTATTGTCAATATGGCGGCCTTGACTGTTGTGGATGCCAATATACGCAAATAAATCCTCAGAGGCATCAACCTCCCCTACTAAATCCAACCACACTTATGGTTTGTTTTTGGCTGGGGGAGGGGCTCGTGCGGCCTATCAGGTGGGTGCCTTAACGGCAATTTTCAATATCTTAAATCCACAACACGACCCTTATTTCACCAATCCTTTTCGAGTGATTACGGGCTCCTCAGCAGGGGCGATTAATGCCGCCGCTTATGTGAGTCGAGCGCATCATCCTATGGAAGCCTTAAGGCAGATGCGTGAACTCTGGTTATCGGTACATACTGACTCTATTTACCGCTCAGACTTAGTGGGCGTGTTTGGTAATGGATTGCACTGGATAAGCTTGCTGCTATTTGGTTGGATGGTGCCGTGGATTCGTTCCAATACACCCCGTTCGCTCTTCGATAATGCCCCCTTGTCGCGACTCATGGCGGAAGTCTTTGACCAGTCCGCTCTTGCAGCGAATTTGCAGAATAATATTATTCAAGCGTTTGGTGTCAGTACGACCAGCTATACGAATGGGCAACACTATACCTTTTTTCAAAGCTCGCTTGATATTCCAGATTGGTCTGCCTGGCGACGACGAGGCTTGGCACAAGAAATACGCATTGAGCATTTGCTAGCATCGAGCTCAATCCCTTTTATTTTTCCCGCGCAATGCCTGCATGTTGATGGCAAGCCACAATGGAGTGGTGATGGTTCCATGCGCCAGTTAGCACCACTGAGTGCGAATATACGCTTAGGTGCCGATAAAATTTTAGTCATCAGCTCTAATAGTGGTAAAAGCACCACGAAATCAACACCTAACGGACACGATGATTCACCACATTATCCGACGCTCGCGCAGCTCGGTGGTCATGCATTATCAGATATCTTTATTGATGGTTTATCAATGGACATAGAGCGGATTGAACGGATTAATTACTTCCTTGACCATATGCCAGAGCAGTTGAGGGATAAGCCTGGATTAAAAAAAATTACGGTTTTGACATTAAATCCGAGTAAAAACATTGACGAGATAGCACTTAAGCATTTACAGTCACTTCCAAGGGCAGTAAGAGCGTTTTTAAGCGTATTGGGCGTATCCGCCAAAGAGCACCACCAAAGTGGTGGCTTGGTCGCTTCTTACTTAATTTTTGAACGAAGCTATACCCAAGAGTTAATGAGCTTGGGT
>CAZIKJ010000162.1:0-5417 GCA_964539685.1 uncultured Pelistega sp. | reverse complement strand
TAATAATATTGCATATTAACAATATTAAATATTAATGATACTCAAGCTCGAATAGAAGTTGTCTCGTATGTAATTGGGCAAACAAGTCATCCGCCATACGCAAGCGCCATTCTTGGCCAAGACTTAAGCTACAACGGAACCCTTCAGTGCTACTCAGTGCAATCTGCACCCAGACCCCAGGAATACCATTCTCTGGTTCAGCTCTAAATGGATTAAAGAGTTGTCGCATCGTAGCGGTATCCATCTTCTCATCAATCTGCACCACCAGGCGTCGTGCGCGCGCTTCCCGTGCAGCTTGTAAATCATACAGAGTCTCAACACTTAAGCGCAAGGTGCCATTAAAGCGATTTAATTTCGCCCGAATCTGAGCAATTAATAAGTGATCCGTCTGGATTAAATGGCGATACTGTTCATAGACTTCAGCCGTACATAGAATTTCTAATTGTGCTGAGCCATCATCGACAAGCAGGAAGTACAAGCGACTATCCCCCTGCCCTTCATTCTTCACGTTAAAGCTGCGTACGCCGAGAAGTACGCCTGCTATCCATTGTGGATCCTTGCTATCGACAATTTTCGCCAAGGTCGTTGGAATAAAGCGACGTATTTCATCGCGCCACACATCAAACAGATGGTGACTAAAATAAAAGCCCAAAGCTTGCTTCTCTTGCATGAGGCTCTCGTACAGCGACCAAGGCACCACTTTGTGCATCTCTTGCTGGACTAACTCACTGGAGTCATCCTCAAACAGAGAGAATTGGTTAGCATTCTCATCGGCTTGATCGGCCGCCTCAATCGCTTGATTCAGGCTGGCCAATAAAGCAGCACGGTTCGGATGTAAGCTATCGAAAGCGCCCGCCCGAATCATGGCTTCCATTGAGCGACGATTCACGGTATGTCGATTCACCCGGCGACAAAAATCATACAAATCAAGGAATGGACCATCCTGTTCACGTTGACGCAGAATTTCTTCGACCGCTGCTTGTCCTGTTCCCTTAATCGCCCCTAGACCATAGCGGATAGTACGTGGCGGCATACCCTTAGCACTATGTTCATCATGCACAGGCTCAAAGCGATATACCGATAAATTAATATCCACGGGTAATACGGTTAAGCCATTATCCAAGGCGTCACGCCAGAAGATTTGGACCTTATCCGTATCATCCATATCCGAGGACATAGTGGCGGCAATAAACTCAGCGGGATGATAGGCCTTCAGCCAGGCAGTCTGATAGGCAATCAGGGCATATGCAGCGGAGTGACTTTTATTAAAGCCGTAGCCTGCAAACTTCTCCATGAGGTCAAAAAGGCGTACCGCTAAGTCACCGTCATAGCCTTTTTCCACAGCGCCTTTTTCAAATAATTCGCGGTGCTTGGCCATCTCTTCAGGCTTTTTCTTACCCATAGCACGGCGCAATAAGTCTGCACCACCCAAGCTATAGCCACCAATAATCTGTGAGATCAGCATCACCTGTTCTTGATACACAATCACACCATAGGTACTATTCAGGGTACTGGTTAAGTCATCGTGGAAATAATCCACTTCAGCACGACCATGTTTACGGTTGACGAAATCATCCACCATACCTGATTCCAGCGGGCCAGGACGGTATAAAGCAAGGACCGCGATCACGTCCTCAAAATTACTTGGCAGGAGTTTACGTAAGAGTTCCTTCATACCACGCGATTCCAGCTGGAAGACCGCCGTGGTATTGCCTTCGCACAATAGCTGATAGGTCGCCGCATCATCCAAGGGCAGACTCATAATATCAAAGTCTTTCTGCGCCTCATTAAAGCGTTGCACGTAACGGACGGCCCAATCTAAAATCGTCAAGTTACGTAAGCCTAAAAAGTCAAATTTCACCAAACCCACGTCTTCAATATCGCCCTTATCATATTGCGATACAACGCTAGACTCACTACCTGGTTGGCAATACAGAGGACAGAAATCGGTCAGCTTACCCGGGGCAATAAGAACCCCCCCCGCATGCATACCGATATTACGGGTGAGGCCTTCCAGCGGGCGCGCTAGATCAACAATCGCTCGTACTTCTTCATCATCTTGGTAGCGGCGCTGAAACTCCGGTTCTTCATTAAGGGTCTTTTCCAGAGACCAGGGATTGGCTGGATTGAAGGGGATCAATTTGGAAAGGCCATCACAAAGTGAGTAAGGCATCTCCAATACCCGCCCCACATCACGCACCACGGCTTTCGCACCGAGCGTACCGAAGGTAGCAATCTGGCTCACCGCCGCACGGCCGTATTTATCCTTCACATACTCGATGACTTTCTCTCGATTCTCTTGGCAGAAGTCAATATCAAAGTCAGGCATAGAGACGCGCTCTGGGTTTAAGAAGCGTTCGAAGAGCAAGTCATAACGCAAGGGATCTAGGTCGGTAATCCCTAATGAATACGCCACTAGAGAACCTGCGCCTGAACCTCGACCAGGGCCCACGGGAACACCATTCTGCTTACCCCAGTTAATAAAGTCTTGCACAATCAGGAAGTAACCAGGGAAACCCATAGAGATAATTGTCTGACACTCCCAGTCAAGTCGCTGCTGATATTCGGGGAAGGCCTTCAGGCGCTCTTGCTCATCAGGATAGAGATGCTGCATACGCTTAGCTAAGCCCTGCTTGGCTAGGTAAATAAGATACTCATCCAAGGGAATATTATCGGGCGTAGGAAAATCGGGTAATTGCGCACGCCCTAACTCAATCGTGACATTACAACGCTTAGCAATCTCCACCGTATTCTGCAAGGCGCTAGGAATATCTGCAAAGCGCTCCTGCATCTGCTCGCTACTTAACATATATTGTTGACGATTAAAGCGGCGTACACGACTAGGATTAGCTAGGACCTCACCATCGGCAATACAGATACGCGCCTCATGTGCTTCATAATCAGACTCATGAAGAAACTGAATCGGATGCGTCGCCACTACGGGCAAGCGCAACTCTTGGGCGATACGTATAGCTTGTTGTACATAGCTTTCATCACCCTCAAAACCTGCTCGTTGTAACTCAAGATAGAAACTATCGGGAAATAGCTCGCGCCACTCTTTAGCCAACTCCACGGCGTGCGCATAGTTCCCTACTTCAAGGGCGTGACCAATATCTCCTTGACGTGCGCCTGATAGCGCAATCAAACCCTTAGCGTCTCGGAGCCAAGCTTTACGAATTTCACCACGACCAAGATTCTGGTTTTCTAACCAAGCTTTAGAAATCAACTCACAAAGACTTAAATAGCCTTCATGGTTCTTCGCAATTAAAAGGCAACGAAAGGGTTGATTCGGATCTTGCTCATTACTCAACCATAAGTCACAAGCAATAATCGGTTTTAAACCACTCTTACGTGCCTGCTTGTAGAATTTAATCTGACCGAATAAGTTACCTAAGTCACTGAGTGCTAAGGCTGGTTGGTTAAAAGTCTTCGCGGCTTTCACCAAATCATCGACACGCGCCGTACCATCAACAACGGAAAATTCGGAATGGCTACGTAAATGCACAAAAGGGATCGGCGCGGTCTGGGTCGTCATACTGAAATAAGGCTCGTAAGGAGTGGGTGATTTAAGAAGTTAAACAGTGTTGCTAAGCTAAGCGCTAGGGAACATGCGCTTACTTAAACGGACACTAGGGCTAACAACAGGGTTAAATAAGAGTTTAGCATTTTACGCTTCATCTAGCCTTGTTCAACATGGCTTTGCGAGTTCAGCAAAATTTCCCGTTCTTTCGCTTCGTTCGGCCTTGTTCAAATGCTAATTTTGCATGGCGGCCCAGGCCTTCTGTAAGCGCTTTAAAGACACTGGCATAGGGGTACGCAATTCTTGGGCAAATAAGGCCACGCGTAACTCTTGCAGTAACCAACGAAAATCCTCCAAGCGCTCATCACTACGGCCTTTTAATTGGTTAAGAGCACGTTGATAATTCACTTGCATGGGTAACATCTCATGCATTAATCGGGCGTCACGCTGAGGGTCGGCACGCAATTTATCAATCCGCACCCAATCCGCCTTCAAGTAGCGCACGAAGTGATTCAGATGCGCCATATTATAAGCAATTAAGAAGTCTTTACGCATCAACGCCGCTTGATTATTCAACATATCCTCATAGGCTTGCTTGTGGGGTTTGATCGCGACAAGTTTCTTCTGGCTGGCATGGTATTGCTCCAAAATCTGTTGCGCAAGGCGAGCGACCTCATTCACGAGCAAGCCTAGTTTTTCTTTGGCAGCGAGTTTGCGCGCCTCAAAACTGGCTTGATCCACAGGCCAGGGCTCAAATAGTGCCGCTTGGGTCAAGGCACAATCAAGAATATATTGCTTTAACTCTTCTTGCGTTCCCAGTGGCATATAGAGCATACTCATCTGGGTGAGTTCAGTAATATTCTTGGCTAAGAATTTCAGCTGCTCTTTTAGGCCAATCTTAAATAGACGCAATAGACCTTGCTTATGCTGTACGAGCGCTTGCTCTGGCTCGTCAAAAACATCTAGCTCACAATATTCACCCTTATCGACTAATGCTGGATAACCGATAAAGGATTGCTGTTTACGCTTAATCTCCAAGATTTCAGGTAACTCACCAAATCCCCAATCCATAATTTGTTCGGTATCTAAGAGCGCCAATACCTGCTTATCTTGACTGGCAATATGTTGGAAGGTGCTCTGTGCTTGTCCTGCATGTTCTGCTTTCAGCTGTTGTAAATTACGACTAGCCGATAACATACGACCATGCTCATCGACCACTTTAAAAATCATAAACATATGCGCAGGCAATGTTTCAAGTTTAAAATCTTCATCGCGTACACGGGTTTGGGTCTGCTCCCAAATATCCTCAGCTAAAGCTTGCAGTAAGGGCTTGTTCGGCTGCTCTAACTGATCGAAATGTCGATGATAGAAGTTACTCGCATAATCAGGTATAGGCACACAATGACGGCGGATTTTCTGCGGTAAGGATTTCAATAAGAGCTGTACTTTCTCACGCAACATGCCTGGCACAAGCCATTGCGCAGCGACTGCATCAATCTGATTAATGGCGTATAAAGGCACCGTAACGGTCACCCCGTCTTTCGGTGAGCCTGGCTCAAAGTGGTAATTCAGGGGCAGACTAAGACCATCCCATTGCAGAGCTTTAGGGAAGACAGTGGTGGTTACACCAGCCGCCTCATGCCGCATTAAATCATCACGTTTTAAGACAAGCGACTGTTGCTGCTCCGTCGATAAGGTCTTATACCAAGCCTCAAGGCTTGCGGTTTGACAGACCTCTGGCGCCAATAAGTGATCATAAAAAGCGAAAATCAATTCATCATCAACCAGGATGTCAGGACGACGTGTTTTATGTTCTAGGCGCTCAATCTCTTGAATAAGTCGCTGGTTCTTAGTCAAAAAAGGCAAGCGCGAATCAATCTCGCCTGTCACTAAGGCC
>CAZIKJ010000161.1:0-2279 GCA_964539685.1 uncultured Pelistega sp. | reverse complement strand
AGCCGTTGCACCGAAGTCGAATCAGGTGGGCGTATGGTTGATGCGATTTTGACCAATACCGTGCTGCCACATGTCAGCCAGAAACTATTAGAAAGTACGATTGCCGGAGAGACCATAGCTGCGCTTAATTTAGATGCGCAGGATGGTGAGTTTGTCTATCAGTACAGCGAATAGGCCCTACACAATATCTTACATTTTTTAATATAGATACACTAATGATGTGAATGGGGCACCATGCTATATCACAAAGCAGGCGGGCGAATTAGTCTGGCAGGATGACGTCACCCTGAGCGGACTCTCGGCGAGGAGCCTCTCCTCAGAGCACCCTGAGGGGTTTAGTGAGCAGCCGATGTCCAAGCATCTTGACTGGCATCAGATGGAAACTCTGCGCTATCAGGGTCAATATCGAGACCACGAGAATGGACTGCGGTTGACACTCATTACATACTTTAAGTTATTATGATTGTGCTCTTAGGCCGCTTCCTACGCCTGTATTGTAAGAATGGCCGTGTTTTATGCTGATAATTAGCGGCGCATGGCTTCTTCAAAACTTAAGGTATGCAAGATATCCAAGAGGTCTTCTTCTTTTTTCAACGCAGTAGAATCTTCTTGTCGCACCGTGGTCGGTGAAGATGGTTTGCTTGTCCTGCTCGGTGCCATCTTGTTTAAATACGGATAGGATTTCGCCTTGAATACTGGCGTCTTGAATACCTTGCGCCTCAATCTGTTCAAGAGGGTTGCTACTATTGCGTGTGGCGGTTGTTTCCATCGCAAAAGGATTGATTTGGTGTAAATCAACTTCGGCACCAATAGGGACGACACCAGGACCACTAAAAAAGTCAGCGAATGGATCGTCAAAAGCTTCGCTGCCTGTTTCAGATGTCTGGGGAGTTGTCTCGCTATGCTCTAGACCTTGCGCACTAGGTGAGTCATTGTTATAGCTAAGTTCTGTGGGAATATCATTGATTGGCGCTGCAGACTCTATGGTTGTTACAAGTTGCTCTTGCCCAATAGCCAAGTCGGCTGTTGTTTCGACTAGACTGTCGACTGTACGCAGATCGTGCTTGTCTTCATGGTTTTCTACTTGGCTCTCACTAGTGTACTCTTGCAAATCTGCACTGGCTGTCGGCGCTAGGGTGTCGTTGTGTATGACCTGTGATGTCGTAGATGTAGGCTCAGTGAAGGCAAGTGTCTCGTCTTGAGCAATATCCGCAGCCAGCATAAAGTCACCTAAGGTATTATCGACCTTGTGCGGAGGGAGAGGATTATTGCTTATTGAGGGTATATTATCTTCATGAGACATTGGTAGAACGGTCGTGCTGAGCGTGGGGGTGCTCTGCTGAGTCGCAGGATGATATGATTCATGAACGCTCATTGGCATCACGGTTAAGGGAGGCTGTTGTGTGTCCGAGCGTACTGCAGTCCCTTGAGTGATTACGTCATTGCCAGTCTTGTTGAGTGTGCTGCCACCTGTAACGCCTAAACCTAGCCCTGCCCATGAGTCGGCTTGAGCGCTTATTACCATCGAGCTATCCGTAACAAAATCACATAGGATGAGATAATGGCCAATACGAATTTGGTCTTCGTGTTCTAAGCGCCTCTCTTTGGTGAAGCTTAGTCCCTCACCATTAATACAGATGGCGTGCTGCCCCATATTGCTAATGCTTATATTATTTTGTTGAATCTTAATAATAGCTTGAATTAAACTAATTCTAGCTAAGGGATCTGCCAGAATAACTGTATTGTCTGGTCCGCGACCAAGGGTGCAACCAGGGGGGCTTAACTCACAAGCGAATGAGTCTTGAGGGGTATGGATATTAAAAATAGTAAGTTTCATGGGACCATCTTGATCAGAAGGGCATGAACTACCCTTCTGAATTTAAATCAATAAATTACTTCTTAGCCGCTTCTGGCTTCACTAAACGAGCAGCACGATTACGCTCTGCGGCATAGGTAGCTTTCCAGGCGGGGTGGTTTTCTTCGGCAACGCTGAGCGCAAAATTTGGGTTCTCTGAGAATAATGTACGGAATGTTGCACGGCAGCTACGAGGCATTTTGCTGATACACTCGCTAAATGCCTGATACTTTAATGCTTCCTCACGGAAAGCCGCAGAGCCATTTTTAAGCTCAGGCGTGGCTTTAATCTTCTTAATGAGTGGGCGATATTCTCCGCTGTCATAGTCGGCTTTGTAGGAGTCGAGCAGAACTTGCTCCGCTTCACTGTATGGGCTTACAGGGGTATCAATTTTTTTGGTGCTACACGCACTTAAAGCTAGGCC
>CAZIKJ010000160.1:0-4003 GCA_964539685.1 uncultured Pelistega sp. | reverse complement strand
TCCTATGGTTCATCGAATTACATTAATGCAATTACACAATTAGCGCAAACTACTTTGCGCTCAGTGATTGGTCGCTTGGAATTGGACCGTACCTTTGAAGAGCGTGAATTCATTAATAGCAGCATTGTTTCTTCTCTTGATGAGGCTGCAGCCAATTGGGGTGTTAAGGTCCTACGCTATGAAATTAAAGACTTGACACCACCGAATGAAATTTTGCGTGCTATGCAAGCACAGATTACCGCGGAACGCGAAAAGCGTGCTTTAATTGCGGCCTCTGAAGGTCGTCGTCAAGAGCAAATTAATATTGCAACGGGTGAACGTGAGGCGGCAATCGCTCGCTCAGAAGGTGAGAAGCAAGCAAAGATTAATGAGGCACAAGGTGAAGCCGCTGCGGTTGTCGCAATTGCTGATGCAACGGCCAATGCAATTACTAAAGTATCGCAAGCTATTCAGCAACCTGGTGGCCTAGAGGCAGTAAATCTTCAGGTGGCAGAGAATTATGTTGCGGCATTTGGCAAAATTGCTCAAGAAGGGAATACCTTAATTCTGCCTAGCAATATGGCGGACATGGGCGGTTTAATTGCTTCGGCAATGAGCATCGTGAAGCATCAGAAAAATGCCTAACTATTTGGGGAGTCCTTGATTATGTTAATGCAAGCTGATAATTGTGTTTTGATCATTATCGACATTCAAACTAAGTTGATGCCTGCTCTGATGAACCCCGAGGCGATGATTCAACGTGCCTACGCTTTGGCTAAATCAGCTCAGTTACTTGATGTGTCTGTTATTACCACTGAACATTATGCTGATAAGATTGGTAGTACGGTAAGTGATTTAGATGGGCTTACAGGTACTGTTATCCATAAGAAGACTTTTAGTGCGGCACGTGAGCCGAGCTTTCTGCAAGCCTTACCTAAGGAATCTAAAAACTTACTCTTTATTGGTTCTGAGACACATGTCTGTGTCTTGCAGAGCCTACTTGAAACCGATATGCTTACTGATCATCAGTGCTATCTCATCACTGACGCTTGTAACTCACGTTCGCAAACTAATTTTGATGCTGCCTTAAAGCGTATTGAGCAGCAGGGGATTGGTTTATTGAGTACTGAGATGGTTTTATTTGAATGGCTAGAAAGTGGTGATAATCCACACTTCAAAGAAATTCATTCTTTGCTTAAGCCTTTTAATTAATATCCTCATAAGTACTTACTGCTTTAGTTACCCCTCATCGCTATTAGGGGTTTTAAAGACAGTCAGTGCGTAGAGTACTTGCAAGGTTTTTGAAGAATGGCTTTAGTCATTGCTTATTCTCTTGCGTACTAAACCAAGCCATTTAACATGCCGACTATAAGCGATTGGTCTTCATAATGCGATCTTTCTCACGCATCCAATCGCGTTCTTTCTCGCTATCACGTTTGTCATGCAGCTTTTTACCTTTAGCTAGGCCAAATTCTAATTTTATTTTGCCATTCTTATAGTGTAGGTTTAAAGGAATTAGAGTGTAACCACGAATTTCCACTTTGCCGATTAGGCGGTTAATTTCCTGGCGATGCATTAATAACTTGCGGGTACGTGTGGCATTGGGATGTATGTGGGTTGATGCTGAGTTCAACGGGCTTACATGCATATTCAATATATATAATTCGCCATCCCGTACAATCACGTAACTTTCATTCATCTGTACTTTGCCAGCACGAATTGATTTAACTTCCCAGCCTTCAAGGACGATACCCGCTTCAAAACGATCCTCAATAAAATAATCGTGGCGAGCTTTTCTATTATCTGCTATGGTCATAAGGTTTTGTTGTAATTGTTTTAAGATGCTGTCATTATACCGAAAACTAAAGTTTTTTGTTTGTCATCATCGTGTGGGATTTCGCTTGGTATAATGTAAGGCGTTTTATTTATCCGAAAAACAATTCGCTATATACACACGATTTTTACCAAAAATTGATTTATGCATAGTATTAAAAGAACCGTCTTATTACCGTATTCAGCTGCACAAATGTTCACTCTTGTCGCAGATGTCGAAAAATATCCAGAGTTTATGCCTTGGTGTGGTGGTGCTCAAGTCAAAGAACATCTTGAGGATGGTATGGTGGCCTCAATTATTATTAGCTTCGCTAAAATCAAGCAGACATTCACCACGAGGAATCGTCACGAGTATCCAAATAAGATTGAATTAAAGTTGGTGGACGGTCCGTTCTCATCCTTACAAGGCACCTGGTCTTTTATTGAGCTCGATGAGACCGCATGTAAAGTGGAATTTGTCTTGGATTATGCTTTTAATAGTCGTCCACTTGAGCTGTTGATTGGTCCAGTCTTTAATCGTATTGCGAATAGTTTTATTGATTCTTTTACTCAACGAGCACAAAAGTTATATGCTTAGATGATGATATTAAAGATTAACTGTGATATGAATGGTGTATTGAATGACAATGCTTAAGGTTCAAATTATTTATGCTGATAAAGCTGAGCATGCTTGGACGCAGCAATTGAGCCTTGCACTAGACACTACGATTGAACAGGCTATAGAACAAAGTGATTTTAAAATCACTTTTCCTCAGATCGAATGGCGTAATCTCGGTTTGGGTGTTTTTGGCTTAAAGCAATCCGCTGCATATGTCTTGCAAGATGGGGATAGGGTGGAGCTTTATCGTGGTTTAAATTTTGACCCAAAAGTATCTCGCAAACGTCGTGCGCTCCATAGAAAAGCAGGGATCTTAAAGAAGAAACATCTTAAGCCCGATCGTTCGAAACGAATTGAATATGATGATTATACAAAGGAGACAAAATGAGTAATGTGGTATTGTTTGAAACTCTGACTGCAGGACAAGAGTTTCAATTAGGTGTGGCGACACTGAATCAGCCCGCGGTATTAAACAGCCTTTCATTGGAAATGGCGGAACTTTTACAAAAACAATTAAGCGCTTGGGAACGTGATGATAAGATCGTTGCGGTGATCATTAAAGGGGCTGGAGAAAAAGCTTTTTGTGCAGGCGGAGACTTGCATGGGCTATATAAAGCAATGCAAGAGAATACTTCAGATAATGCCTGGAACAATCGTACTGCACGAGAGTTCTTTGCTACTGAATACCGTCTTGATTACCATATTCACACCTATAGTAAGCCAGTTATCTGTTTAGCTCATGGTATTGTCATGGGTGGTGGTATGGGCCTAATGATTGGCGCCAGCCATAGGGTAGTGACAGCGCAGTCACGTCTAGCCATGCCTGAGGTCAGTATCGCTTTATTCCCTGATGTTGGTGGGAGTTGGATGTTGAATCGTTTGCCAGGGAATACGGGTAAGTTTCTGGCGGCAACCGGTGCTAGTATTGGTGCACAAGATGCCTTATTCACGGGCTTGGCGAACTATGCGGTAGATTATCACAATTGGACTAGCATCGTTGAGCAGCTACAAGGGGCAGAATGGAAATCAAGTGCTTCGCGTCGCTATAACGATGATTTGATTCATGCGGTTTTGAGTGCAAATCCGAGTTTAGAGATTCAAGGAACAGGGCCTATAGAAGAGCATTATGCCTTAATTAATAAGACCTGCGCATATCGTGACCCCGTGACTCAATACGAGGCGATTATGCAGCTTAAGGGACACTCAGATGCGTGGCTTGCTAAAGCCGCTGAGACCTTGGCTAGGGGATCACCTTTATCGTTCGCATTGGCAATGGACTTATTAGAGCAAACCCGTCACGATTCTTTGGCTGAGGTGTTCTATCTAGAGTTTAATGTCGCACTGTATTGTTGTGTCTACGGTCAATTCCAAGAAGGTATTAGAGCTTTATTAATCGATAAGGACCGACAACCGAACTGGCAGCCAGCCACTATTGCTGAGGTGAGCCAAGAGCTGGTAGAGCATTTTTATGAAGACCCGATGCCTGATGGCGAGCCTCATCCTTTGCAGGACTTATTAAATTAACAGCTAAAATTAACAGCAAATCGCACTCACAAAACCCAATACAAGCTATTGGGTTTTTTTGAAAAAATA
>CAZIKJ010000159.1:0-12923 GCA_964539685.1 uncultured Pelistega sp. | reverse complement strand
AATTATAAAAAATAGATTTAAATAACACATAAGTTATAAGAACTTATAGAGACACGGCGTCATGAGACAAGTGCTTTTAGCATTTCTATAAAGTGTAAGCTATCACTTTTAGAGAATATTCTTTGAACCCTAGCTTAAGTCGCATTAAGGAGACAATAGTGCCACAGCCAGACCATATTTTTGCTTTTGATATCCCCCAAGAAACGGATGCAGACATCCAAGTTGTGTACGACAAGTGCGTCGATAAATTCGGTTTTGTGCCGAATGTTTTGCAGGCCTATAAGTTCAATCCGAATAAATTACGCCACTTTATGGCGATGTACAATGAGTTGATGTTGGCACCATCGGGTTTATCTAAGCTCGAGCGTGAAATGGTAGCGGTAGTTGTTTCAAGCGCGAATCGTTGCTACTACTGCTTAGTCGCACATGGACAAGCGGTACGTCAATTATCAGGTGACCCTGAACTCGGTGAAATGATGGTGATGAATTATCGCGTTGCACCGCTGAGTGAGCGCCAGCGTGGTCTATTAGACTATGCCTGGAAGTTAACGGTGACCCCTCACTTAGTGGTCGACAGCGACCGCGAGGAGTTACGAAGAATTGGCTTAGACGATAGCCAGATTTTTGATCTCTGTGATACAGTGGCCTTCTTTAATATGTCGAATCGTATGGCGATTGGCACAGATATGATGCCGAATAAAGAATATCATGCCTTAAATCGCAATCCCGCCTAAGTCGTCCTGTTGTCAGCCGCCATAAGCCAGTTTTAAATCGCTAAGCGAGCTATGTTGTATTTATGTTGTATCGGCTCAGGAGTACCCCCATTGAAGGCCAAATCCTGTGTCCGCTCAGTTGATTCTTGATATCTAAACTTTGTGGACAGGGCAGGATAATAAGAATTCATATTAGCGTGAAGGCGTGACTGTACTAGTAACGCGCGCAGAGATGAATAGCTAAGCTCTGCGCTCTAGCCATTTGCTGATGATTTTATACAGGGGTTGTGTGACCAAGAGGATAAATACCATACGGGTCACGTGAAAAGCGGCCACCATGGGGGCGCCTAGCATTAAGACCTTGGCGGTGATGGTCATCTCGGTGATGCCGCCAGGACTGACGCTAAGAATTAAGGTGCTTAAGGGAATATCGGAAAGCAATGACAAGAGATAGGCAAAGCCCGCCGCTAGACATAAAGCAACGCTATTAACAAGGGCTACTACGCTTAGGAAGCGTGGTGCGCGACTAAAAAAGTCAGGGCCATACTTACTGCCTAATGACCAGCCAATAAACAATTGCCCCAGTTTAGAGACCTCAGGGGGCAAATGGCTAAAGTGTATAGAATTACTGGTGAGTAAGGCAGCGATTAGTAAGGGCCCTAAGACCCAAGGGTTAGGTATATTGAGTCGTTTAAAAACCAAGCCAGCGCACACGGTGAGGGCGATTAAGCCGATAAAACCGAGTCCATCAAAGTGGTAGCTACTGACGTTGGGGTCAATACTATTGCCTTGAATACCAAGAAACTTAAAGGTAAACGGAATAATAATAACCACCATTAAAACCCGCAGGCTATGTGCTGAGGCAACGCTATCTACACGTGCTTTATAACGTTCGGCTAAGTTGGCCATCTCACTAGCGCCACCAATCGCACCAGCAAACCATGCGGTTTTAAAATCAATTCGTCCCCATTGGCGAAGAGCCAAGGCATTGAAGATACCTAATAAGAGAGCGAATAGTAAGCCAGTAATAATATAGGGCGTATTTTGCACAATGGTTTGCACCATCTGCGGACTAAAATAAAGGCCTAGCGTAGTACCAATGACCCATTGGCCCATATTTCTAAACAGATTATGAGAACGTGTTTTTAGTCCGCTCATGCTACTGATGGCGGTGACAAGTAGTGGGCCGATTAGCCAGGGCAATGGTGAGTTGAGCCATTGTGCGACAAGAGCACCGACTAAGGCGAGAAGAAAGCCAAAAAAATACGGGGCTAATTTTGTTATCATGGGTGTGGCTTCTAGGTTCAGTGACACTAAATTCGATTGCTGCTGTTATGCTGGTTGTGGCTTACTAGCGTTAAGAGCTTGCGCATCTTAAGCTCCTTTAAAAAAATATTGGCGTGTATAAGGTGGATATTGTATATCTATCCCTTATAGCACGCCAATTCTCTACCTGGCTTAGCAGCAAAAACTGCTCGCTTAGGCTATTTTAGTTAGCAGGAGTGTGTGGCGCATCTTTACGGAATTTACGTAAAAGCGGAGGCACAATTGCAACGAACGCAGCACCGATCCATAGACCAATGGAGAGATTGCTTTGGAATAGGATGCCCATATCTCCATCGGTCATTGCCAAGGCACGACGTAGGTTTTGTTCCATCATATCACCAAGCACTACACCAAGCACCAAGGGCGCCATGGGCACATTAAACTTGCGCAAGAAGTAGCCGATGACACCAATTCCAACTACCATGAGCAAGTCAAAGACCGTGCCGTTAATCGCATATACACCGATAAAGCTAATGGATAGAATACCTGGTACTAATAACCATGGTGGGATACTGAGCATCGCGGCAAACACACGAACCATCGGTACGTTCATAAAGAACAGCATCAGGTTAGCGATAAATAATGAAGCGATTAAACCCCAAACGATTTGTGGTTGTGCATCAAATAGTACGGGACCTGGAGTGATGTTATACAGTGTTAACGCGCCCATCATCACCGCGGTTGTGCCTGAACCTGGTACGCCCAAGGTCAACATAGGGATGAATGAACCCATCGCTGCCGCATTGTTTGCCGATTCTGGAGCGGCTAAACCACGTAGGTCACCCTTGCCAAATTTTGCATTAGGATCTTTACCTTCAATGAGCTTTTTCTCATTTGCATAAGCCACGGCCGAAGCTACGCTGGCGCCTGCACCAGGCAGAATACCGATAAAGAAACCAAGTAAACCGGCACGAATTACCGTCCACTTTGTGAAGAGCAACTCTTTAAGGTTAAATAGTTTGCGTTCGTTTTTTGGTACATCAATATCGGTGCCAGAGAGAAGATTCTCTAGCATTTGCATCATCTCAGCAACGGCAAAAAGACCAATCACCACAACCACGAAGTCGATACCATCAGATAGATTGGGAATATCGAAGGTATAGCGGTACACCCCTGAGTTGGAGTCTACGCCTACTGTGGCAATGGCCAGACCAATCATCGCGGCTAAGATGCCTTTAACTGGTTGTTCACCTAATAAGCTTGTGAGGGCACAGAAGGCAAACACCATGAGTACAAAATACTCAGCAGGACCGAAAGCAATCGCCCATTTAGCTAGAGCTGGGGCAAGCATCAGAATACCTAGGATAGCAATAGTAGAGCCGACAAATGAGGCCCATGCCGATAATGAGAGGGCAACACTGGCTAAACCTTGGCGGGCTAAGGGATAACCGTCTAAGGTTGTCATCACACTTGCTGCTTCGCCAGGTACGTTAATGAGGATTGAGGTAATACGTCCACCATACTCAGCACCTACATAAACAGCAGCTAATAGAATTAAGGCTGTTTCAGGCGGTAATTGCATAGCAAAAGCGATAGGTACTAACATCGCTACGCCATTAATAGGCCCTAGACCTGGTAGTACGCCGACGATGGTTCCAATAAACGAACCAATGGCCGCCACCAGCAGGTTCATGACCGAGAAGGCCACGCCAAAACCTAAACTTAAATGATCTAAAACTGCACTCATAGCAAGTCTCCTAGAATGCCTGTTGGTAATACCACGTCTAGGCCCTTGTCAAATAAGAAGAAGAAAAAGAAGCCCATAACAACACCGCCAATGCAGGCTTTAATCCAAGGACTGCCGAAGAGACGCGCAACGAAGATGGTCATTAATGCAGTGGCGATAATAAATCCTAGCCATTGGAATAAAAAGGCGTAAGCAGCAACATACGCCACCATTAAGGCAATACGAAGATTCGCACCCTTGGGGTTCGGCTCTACAGGGTTACCTGCAGTGAACACTAGACGTAGACCACAGAGGCCGATAATTAAGGCTAGCAACAGTGGAAAGGCTTTAGGGCCGACAGGTTCATAAGAAAATTGGGCTTCTAGGTCGTAACCAAAGTAAGCCAGGAAGAGGGCAAGAAGTATTGCTGCAATTCCTAAGGCTCTATCATTTAGTACCATTAGAGTTCCTTTTTATAATTGTGAACTACCCTGACCAGGGTCAGGGTATGTGATGAATAAGCTCGCTCGGGAAGCATCAAGGTAGTGCATAATAGCGACTCAGTGATGCGCTAAGCGTATGCAAATTATTTTTTGATTAAACCAAATGAATCTGCTAATTTAGTGTATTCAGCAACACGCTCTTTAACATAAGCATCTAGTTCGGCCCCTGTTTTGTTAAACTCAAACAAGCCTTGTTGCTCTTGCAACTCTTTGAATTCAGGAGTTTGCATTAATTTGTCAAATGCGCCCACCCACCAGTTGTAATCGGCATCTGATACTTTAGGACCCACATAGAAACCACGGATGATAGGCCAGTTAATGTCGTAGCCTTGTTCAGTAGCGGTAGGGATATCGGCCATCTTACCTGTTAGACGCTCTTTACTAAATACTGCTAAGATCTTAATTGGTGTACCACCGTCTAACATGGTACGTGCCTCAGCCGCATCACCCATATAGGCTTGAATATGGCCACCACGCAAGGCGGTTACAGCCTCACCACCGCCTTCAAAGGCAACAAAGCGCATCTTCTTATAGTCAACACCAGCAGCTTGTGCAGTTAAGGCCGCTTTCATCCAGTCTTGGCTACCCACAGTACCACCAGCACCTAAGACAATTTTGGTTGGGTCTTCTTTGAAGGCATTCATTAGCGCTGGAAGATCTTTATAAGGTGAGTCATCACGAACAATCGCTACACCATAGTCAGAACCGATTGCTGCAAGCCATTTCACATCGTTCACATTGTAGCGACCAAATTTGCCTTGTGCTAAGTTCAGTAGAGAGCCACCAGAGAAAGCGACGATGGCATTGCCGTCAGCAGGACGTTGTGCGACGATATTATTATAGGCTACGGCACCGATACCACCAGGCATATAGATGGTGCGCATAGGGTTGCTGAGCAACTGAGTTTTTTGGAAAGCATTAACCGCTACACGGCAGGTTAAGTCAAAACCACCACCCGGTTGTGCCGGTGCGATACATTCTGGTTTTTTGGGTTCTTCAGCCATTGTTACATTCATGGCCGATAAGCCAAGTAAACCAGCCATTAATAGTGCATAAGATTTTTTTGCGAATTTCATAAGTGTCCCCTGTTGAAATCGTCTTGATAACGCCATATAAAAAAAGAAGATGTTGCGTACGGTTTCTTTTTACCCAAAGTTACCTTTCGATTAGCTTTCAAAAGCGGTTTAATTTGCAAATCCTAGGGTAAAACCTAGGTTTTTATACGATTTTATGTCGGTTTAATGATGATTTGTTCAGCTTGAATTAAGCTATGTAACACTATTGGAGCAAGTGAGGGAGGGCCTACAATGCGGTACGGTTAAAGCGTAAACTTGCATGTAAGCCAGGTTCAGGTTGCCGAGATTGGATGACAAATTCACAATGATTAATCTCGGCAATGGTTTGCACAATCGCCAAGCCGAGCCCGATCCCCTGTTGCGCTTGACCTGCACTGCCACGTCTAAAGCGCTTACCCGCTAAGGCAATATCATCCTCACTCATGCCTGGGCCATTATCCTCAACCTGCAAAATAACCTGACTATCCGTATCTAGAATCGCAACGGTAATCTGTGCTTGAGCAGGACAGTATTTGATAGCATTGCTAATGAGATTACTTAAGGCTTCGCGGACTAACCAAGCGACCCCCTTAACCATAACAGGATGCTCGGGGATCTCCATGCCATAATCTAAGCGCTTACGGCGAGCTACAGGTAATAGCGTATTGACTACCTCAGTGCAGAGCAAGGTTAAATCAAACTCCTCATGTTGCTGTCTTTGCGAGAGTTCTTCAGCGGCATCTTGCACTTTGGCCAAGGCTAATAATTGATTCGTTAGTTCCACCGTATTGCCTAAGCGTTGTTTCATGGCACTAAGTACTTCGCGCATTTCTTCTGTTTTCGCAATAGTCTTCGCATAATCGACTTGTGTACTTAATACCGCTAAGGGTGTGCGTAGTTGGTGTGAAGCATCATCCAGGAACTGTTGTTGCTGACGGCTTTTTAAGGCGTAGCGTTCCATATGGCTGTTAATGGCAAACACCAGAGGGGCGACTTCTTGCGGTAGGTCTTCGGCATGAATCGGACGCAAATCAATGGCGCGGCGATTTTTAATATGCGTGCTTAGCGTATTCAGAGGTTGTACCGCGTAGATGACTCCCGCGTATATCAAGATAAAAAATAAAATGAGGACGAGTCCATCCTTGCGTAAGGATTGCCATAAAATGCGACTGATAAAATCATCACGATTTTGCATGGTTTCAGCCACTTGAATAATGATTTTGGCATTAGGGTTGTAATGCAGGCTAAGTTTAGGGACGATGGCTATAGCAGCGACACGTACTGGAGCTCCAAAATATTCGGCATTATAGAAAATAGGTGTATTACCCAGAGCTTGGTCTGGCATGGGGATACGAGGGTAGCCAACTTCGGTGAGTCCATCGTCGGTAGCAATACGAAAATATACGCTACCCTGTGTGGCTAATTCTAAAAACTCAAGCAAGTAAAAAGGTTGCTCCATGGATAAGCCGCCACTTTCAGTGCGGATATTCACTTCAATCGAACGTAGTGCGCCAGCCAAGGTGCGGTCAAAAGCCTGATTTGCGTGTTGCTTTAGCTCTTCGGCGGAGATCAGTAAAGACGCCAGCATAATCATGAGCATGACTGGAATAAGTAACCAGAGTAGAGTCGATTTAACACTGGAGAGTGATGTCATTGGCGTCAGTCTTTATCTATTGAATACTTAAATTAAATCCGTACCATCTGCAACAGAACCGCCTTAACAGCATGAGCTTAATCCGCGCTATCTGGAATATCAACAAGTGGCTCTAAACAATAGCCAATCCCACGTAAAGTCGTAATTTGCACATCGGATTCACCGAGTTTTTTGCGTAAGCGATGGATAATCACTTCAATGGCTTCGGTCGTCATTTCACCATCATGATTACTTAAACGGTCGAGAATATATTGCTTATTAATCGGGTCTCCAGCTTTTTGTAGGAGCAAGCGCAATACTTCAGATTCACGAGGTGTTAATACCAATCGTTGTTGATTGAGCATAAAGATATGCGTGTTGAGATCATAACTTAAGCTGGCACAACTAAGCGTGAATACCTTACCACCATGACTGCGTCGTACCAGTGCGCTTAAGCGTGCACTCAGTTCTTCAACCATAAAGGGTTTAGGTAAGAAATCATCGGCCCCAGAGTCGAGTGAATTAACGCGTTGCGCTAAGGAGTCACGCGCAGTTAATACGAGAATCGGCGTACGGTTACCTTCAGCACGTAATTTATTGAGCAGACTCTGACCATCCATGCCCGGCAGGCCTAAGTCTAAAATAATCGCATCAAATTCTTCAAGGGCAAGACGCTTATAGGCTAGTAGGCCATCATTAGTCCATTCAATATTAAAGCCTGCATGTTGATGCAAGCTACGAATCAGCCAATGGGCTAATTCGGGCTCATCTTCAATCAATAAAATATGCATAGAAATAGTCTTAAACTGAAATACATGCGACTTGATTAATGGGATATAGGATTCATTAATACTAGCATTGAATCCGAAGCAATAGTGAAAAGCCAGAGTAAGTAGGCAGGCTTTTCTTGCATCTAAGCACCTGAATACCCTTACTGAGCGTATGTATAATCGTCTATACTAAGAGGATTCAGATTTGTTCTTTGCACAAAACGTTAAGAGGCCGTTAGAAAATAGAGCAAATCGTATCTACAGGAGAATGTTGTAATGTTAACAAAAACAGTTTTATCTACGCTATGCATGATATCCGCAATGGTATATTCAGCAACGGCGATGGCGCAGACTGGGCATCAAGCACATAGTAGTCATATACATGGTCATGCGAGCGCAGCGCCGCAAGAAAGTGCTACTGATATCGTCGCCAGCCAATGCTGGGGGCGTTTGCGTGGTGCTAATCAAGCCTCTGCTTTATACTTTACCTTAGAGAATAAAGATGCCAAGCAGGCAGCCTATTTAGTAGCTGCGAATTCAGTGGCATTTGGCGATGTCATGCTGCATGAAAGTTATGAAGCCAATGGCATGGCGGGTATGCGTCATGTGGCTCAAGTTGAAATTGCGCCAAGTAGTAAGCTCGCCTTTAAACCAGGCTCTTACCATGTGATGATGGAAAAACCCCAAGAAGGATTGAAGATTGGTGAGCACATTGATGTGGATTTGATCTTAAGTAATGGCCACAAAGTCACTACAAATTGCTTGATGAAGCCAATTTCAGCACGCACATTCGAAGACTAATGGATGTGGCGAATACGTGCATGAATACTGGCCGATAGTAGCAGGACATAGCATGCGAATTGTGCTCTAACAAAAACCCACTTGGTTTGACTAAGTGGGTTTTTATATTAGAACGCTTCAATTGTCTGAATATGGTTCAAGACACAGCGATTAAACTCATGTGGCAAGGCTAAATTCATACCATGCGAAGCAGGATCTAAGATATACGATTGCGCCTGTGGCCATAGAGTCGCTAAAAGGCGATTGATTTCTGGAAAAGGCGCTGGGCTATCTGAACCACCGATTAAGGTGATAGGCAAGTGGAGAGAAGCAAAGCGTTCCTCATCCAATAAGAAAGGTGGCTCATAGCGTTGCTTAAATAAGGTGTTTGCATTATCTTTCACCATCTCACGGAACCAACGCACCATACGTTTGTAGGTTCCAGGGCCACTGACCGTATCAATGAATAAGCTAAGCCCTTCATCCAATAGCCCAGTTTGAATTAGGCGTAAAGACTCTTGCTTAAACTGAATACTATCGCTTAATTGCTCTGAGGTACGCAAACCTGGATCTGCCAGAATTAAAGATTGCACACACTGAGAATGCGAAAGTGCCATTTGCATCGCAATCGCAGCACCGCGTGAGTGACCAAGAATATGGGCTTTATCAATGCCTAAATGGTGTAATAAATCCGCCATATCTTGAGCGTGTTGCACGTAATCAAAAGGGGCAGGGTCCTCAATCGTCGCTGGCCAGAAGTGTCGCAGGCTAGGTACGATGACTCGGCATTGCGCTGCTAAATCAGGTACTTGCCAACGCCAGTAGCGATAATCGCATAAAGAGCCGTGAATAAGGAGTAGGACAGGGCCAGAGCCTTCATCTTGATAGGTGAAGGTTTGACCCTTAATCGTTAGATTTTGCGCCTCAGCAGCGATTTGTGACATTGATTTTGCTTTAAAACAATGGCTTGACTCTTGAGGTCAGGCTTTAAATAGGTAGAGAGTGAATGCGTGTGCTCAATGACGCGAAAAATCACGCATCAAGTGAATGTACTCGCCTGACAGACGAGTAAATCATTCATTGAGCAGTTAGTACATTTTTAGGCGTTCGGCAGCCGTGTCAGCCGCAGGAGTGCCTGGGTACTCACGAATCGTACGCTCTAAGGTTGCTTTAGAGCCCGCAATATCATTCAGCTCCAACTGACTACCCGCAATCACTAATAATGCATCGCCTGCTTTGGAATCACGTGGGTAAGTTTTCACTAGATTCTCTAGATTATTAATGGAACCCTTAAAGTCACGGCTAGCATAGCGACTACTACCTTCGTAAAAGCGTGCGCTTGGCGTTAATGGACTATTCGGATAAGCACTTGAGAAATTACCTAGGGCGCTAGCCGCTGCAGGATAATTACCTTGGCGGAATAGATCTAAAGCGGTGTCATAAGCTTGTTGCTCAACAGGGTCACCGACTTGTGCTGATGGACCTAAGTCATCATTCGCACGGGTTTCTTGTAATTGAGCCTGAGAGACATTACTAATCGTCTCAATCTGGCCGCGTAATTGGCTGACCTGTTTTTGTAAGTCTTGAACCTGTCTGGCCAAATCGTTACGCACGATATCACTTTGTTTTAACTGAGAACGTAACTCTAGAATCGCTCGACGAGCTTGTTCGTCTTCAGCCGAAAATGCGGGCTGCGCCATCCCTAAAAAGACAGCGGAAATAAGAAGGGCGGTAGATTTTTTACTAAGCGTCATTGATTGATTATCCCGTTAAAAATTACTACGCCGCAACAGCTTTAGAAACCATTGCGGCGTGACATATGCCTAAACTAACTGCGTTATAAGATTAACGTAGGTAGTTGATGTCTGCACGACGGTTTTCAGCGTGGGCTTCTTCAGAGTAGCCAGCTGCTTTAACACGTTCTTTACCGAAGCTAACTGCTTCGATTTGTGCACCGTTAACACCTTGTTGTACTAAGTGTTGAGCAACGGCAACTGAACGACGTTGACCTAGAGCCAAGTTGTACTCAGAGCTACCGCGTACGTCAGTGTTACCTTCAATACGAACACGTTGTTGGTTGTTAGCCGCTAAGTATTGAGCGTGCATTTGAACCAATGGTTGGTATTGTTGTTCAACCACGTAGCTGTCGAATGCGAAGTACACTGAACGTTGTTGGGCTAGTGGGCTATTTGGGTTAAATGGATCCATAACTGCACCGCCTTGACCACCCGCACCAACACCACCAGTGGTGTCAGAAGGAGTAGAACTACACGCAGCTAATGCAGCAGCTAAAGCAGCAACAGACAAGGCTTTCGCTAAGCGAGAACTCATGACATTTCCTTTATAAAAACGAAAAAACGAAAAAACGAAAAATTACTCTGTAAACGGACCCCAGGCAGCTGCCGTAACACCACGAGCATTAGGTAAATAGGTTTGATATGAACCGTCCGCATTCACGATGCCTAAGCCACCACTTGAGGAGTAAAGTATTTGCATTCCGTTAGGTGCAAAACTAGGAGTTAGGTCGTTAGGGCCAGAAGTTAATTGTTGATCTGATCCTGTGCCCAATGCATTTACCGCAATTGAGTACCCACCTCCCCTTAAACTAGAATATACCAGTTTTGAGCCATCTGGTGAAATTTTTCCTGAAACATTTTGTGAGCCATTGAAGGTAATTCGACTGGCTGCGCCACCGCCTAAACCAGTGCGGTAAATTTGTGGGCTACCGCCACGGTCACTGGTAAAGACCAAACCACTACCATTCGGGAAGAAGAAAGGCTCGGTATCAATTTCAGGAGAATTCGTGATTTTACGAGGGGTGCCACCACCATTAGGACTGACGATATAGATGTTCGATAAAGCGTCCATACTTAAGGCCACAGCTAGCTGAGAACCATTGGGAGACCATGCTGGTGCACTATTATTGCCCTTGAAATTAGCGGCAACCGTACGTTGACCAGTGCTAAGGTTTTGCACATAAACAACAGGTTTGCCTGTCTCAAAACTGACATATGCGATGCGTGATCCATCCGGTGACCAGGCTGGTGAAATGATGGAAGAAGGCGAGCTAGCAACTGTTTTGGCGTTTTCACCATCAGCATCAGCGACCACTAAAGTGTTGCCAGAAACATACGCTATGCGTGTTGTAAAAATGCCACGAACACCTGTTGATTGCTCATAAATCGCATCCGCTACCTTATGTGCCATGCGACGCATATTGGCATCGCTGACGGTAAGCGACTGTAAATTGATTTGTTGTGAGGTATCGGCAAGGTTGTAATTTACACTGCCACCTGTGCTAGAGCCATAAGCGACATTATTGCCAGCACCAACTTCGTTGATGGCATTCCAATTAGGATTGCCTGAAGAATCAATTGACATGACACCAACGCGTTTCACTTCGAATTGACCGGAGCGTGTAAGGTCGGCGGCAATAATATTGGCGATTTCAGTACCATTAGGACCCGCAAAATCAGCCACGACGATTGGGAATTTGTTGGCATTAACTCCTGTACCGGATAGGGCAACCTCGACTTGAGCATGAGCGAATTGGCTCAGCATGAGGGCCATAGCGACGATTAAGGAACTCATCCAAGCAAACCATTTCTGATGGCTTTGAGTTTGGAATAATGATTGAGCTTTAGACATTTCTGCCTTCTCCTTGTGTGCATAAAAAAGGTGAGAACAGTTTAGCAAGTTCTTGGACCGATAGGCTTTACTAATCTGTTCGAGTGTTTCAAAGATTTTCAGTGTATTTGGGTGACTGAGGTATTGTAGTGGATGAAGACTGAATACCTCGCCGTGTTATAACTTTACCTTATCTCGGTCTAAAGTCATATGGACCCGTCACGAACTTGTTATTATTTGGCGGTTTAGGGAATGGATTGCACTGTTTTAATGCATTCACCACTGCTGTATCAAATGCTTTATTACCAGAGGTGACTGTGATGCGTGCATTCGTGACCTTATATTTGTCATCAAATTCGACACGATAGGTCAATTTCAAGCGTTGGTTACCACTAAATCGTAAGCGTGGCTCTACACAGGCTTTGACTCGGCGGGCGTAATCAGAGGTACCGCCACCGCCACCAACTTGGTTGCGATCGTTTTGGCCGCCCTTAATACCCGCACGACTATTCACATCGCCGCGCATAGCCGCACGTAAAGCATCACCTTGTGAGTTGGCTTTGGCGCGATTTTGCTCCGCTAGGCGTGCATCAGCCTTCGCCTTGGCTTCGCGATCCGCTTTTGCCTTGGCGTCTTTGGCCTTTTGTTCGGCTAGCGCTTTGTCCTTAGCTTCTTGCTCTTTACGCTTTTTCTCAGCAAGTTCTTTGGCTTCTTTCTCTTTACGTTGCTTTTCGGCGAGTTCTTTGGCCTCTTGCTCTTTACGTTGCTTCTCAGCGAGCTCCTTGGCTTCTTTCTCTTTACGTTGCTTCTCAGCTAATTCCTTAGCTTCTTGCTCCTTACGCTTTTTCTC
>CAZIKJ010000158.1:0-11687 GCA_964539685.1 uncultured Pelistega sp. | reverse complement strand
TTGATATACTTTAGAGAATATTTCTTACAAAAAAGGATTGGATATGAAATTATCACGCAAATTAGCTCTTGTGGTTTTACCTTTAGCTGCTGTTTTAGCGGGTTGCCAGACAACAGGTTCTAGCACTGCTGCTACTGACCCAGCCGCTCAAACTCAACAACAAGGCGCAGCTGTTGAAGTATATGCTGCTTCTGATCGTCAAGTTGCCGGTTACCGTCCAGTTCGTATTTCTGAACAACAAGTCATCTATGTTGCTCAAGAGCCAACCTTAACTCGTGCACACTTAACTGCAATTGAGCCTATTCAAGACAACCAAGGTCGTCACTTCGTACGCCTAGGTTTGAATGCTGAAGGTGTTAACGCCCTTAATAAAGTTCCACAAAACCAAGGTTATGTGACAGTAATCGGTGGTCAAGTTGCATCGCTAAGCGGCGTAACACAAGGTACAGACTTTATGTTCTTGACTCGTGATGCTCAAACAGCACAAGCCATTGTTGGTGCTGTAGCTGGTCAACAAGCTAAGTAATCATTCAAGCACAGGTTGAAGAGCAATCTTTATTAAGAGCGCTCTTAAACCTCAGGTGCGGAAATCTAAAGGACATAGTTTCTTTCTCTGCACTATGTCTTGATAGCTAGTAAATAGCTGAAATCCCTGCCTTTAGGTGGGGATTTTTTATGCGTGTTGCTCAGCAGGTTCTGATGGCTAGATAGTGTTCAAGCATCTATAAGCTATCCCTTATGCTTATAAACAGCTCGGCTTGTATGATAAGCACCTAAGTTGAGCAAATTAGTTTTACACAAAGCACATTATTTCCATTAAGCTGTCATGATGGGGCGCTAAGCTATAGTGCTTCATTGCTTGCATTGAGTGGCATATGATAGTATTTCTATGCCATTGCCTGTATCTTCTCTTGGATTATCCACATGTTGAATCGTCTGTTTTCACGTTATTTGGTTTTTACATTGCTTATCATTGGTTTTATTATTGGGCTGGTTTTAAGTTTCTATAAACTCTCGTGGCTCTTCCTCGCTGTCCCTTGTGGATTGCTCACTATGGTAGGGATTTATGATCTAATCCAAAGTAAGCATTCAGTACGTCGCAATTACCCCGTTATCGGTAATTTGCGCTTTATCTTTGAGGCGATTCGTCCAGAAATCCGCCAATATTTTATTGAAGATGATACGGAAAATTTGCCTTTTTCCCGTGTGCAACGCTCCATTGTCTATCAACGCGCCAAGCAACAGATTGATAAGCGCCCCTTTGGTACTATCAAGGGAGTCTATGAGAACAATTATGAATGGATTAACCATTCTATGCATCCTAGCAAGATTGAAGATACTGACTTCCGTATTCAAATAGGCGGACCACAATGTAAGCAACCGTATAGCATGTCGATTTTTAATGTATCGGCGATGAGTTTTGGAGCCTTATCATCGAATGCTATCTCAGCCTTAAATATTGGGGCTAAATTAGGGGGCTTTGCACATGATACAGGAGAGGGTGGTATTAGCCGCTATCATCTGGATGGTGGTGGTGACCTAATTTGGAATATCGGCTCGGGCTACTTTGGCTGTCGTGATCTAAATGGACGCTTTAATGATAAAGTATTTGCTGAGAAAGCAGGGCACCCGAATGTGAAGATGATTGAACTGAAACTGTCACAGGGTGCTAAGCCAGGCCAGGGTGGTATTCTGCCAGGCGCTAAGGTCACAGCAGAAATTTCACTGGCGCGCGGTGTGCCTATTGGTGAGGATTGTATCTCGCCAGCTGCGCACCCTGAGTTTGACTCACCGATTGGCTTATTACACTTTATCCAGCGCTTACGTAATTTATCTGGTGGTAAGCCTGTTGGCTTTAAGCTATGTATCGGTCATGCCTGGGAGTTCTTTGCGATTGCTAAGGCGATGCTCGAAACCCAAATCTACCCTGACTTTATTGTGGTTGATGGTGCCGAGGGGGGTACAGGAGCCGCGCCCGTTGAGTTCTCAGACCATGTTGGCACACCACTACGCGAAGGCTTACGTATTGTTCATAATACCTTAGTCGGTATTGGCTTACGTCAGCATATTAAGATTGGTGCGGCAGGTAAGATTATCTCTGCTTTTGATATTGCACGTACCATGGCATTAGGTGCAGATTGGTGTAATAGTGCGCGGGGTTTTATGTTTGCAGTGGGTTGTATTCAAGCCCAAGTTTGTCATACGGGTAAGTGCCCTACGGGTGTGGCTACTCAGGATCCTGCCCGTGTTCAGGGCTTAGATGTCGGCGATAAATCACAGCGTGTCTATAATTTCCATCGAAATACCTTGCACGCCTTATCTGAAATTCTTGAAGCGGCAGGTTTAAAGCATCCTTGCTCTTTGCGTGCCCACCATATTGTGCGCCGTGTATCAGCAACTGATGTGAAGCTCTTATCTGCGATCTACCCCGCCTTAGAGGAAGGGGACTTATTGAAGGGCAATTATCGCTTCCGTTTATACGAAGTGGCTTGGCCTCTTGCTAAGGCAGACTCATTTAGCCCTTCAGGTACGGAACAAAGTATGCTGCATCAGCTTAATGAAATCTATCGTTTCCAGCCTAATAAACCTAAGGTAGTGCCGATTGTCGCTGAATCGTAAAGTGTAGCTGATTTGTGGAGTGTAGCTAAGACGTTGAGTGTAGCTAAGACGTTGAGTGTAGCTTAATTGTAAAGTGTAGCTTTCGGGGCCAAGTATTTATTGAAGCTTACTTTTGACTTGAATGTGGACTAGCGTATTAAGAAAGTTAAATCGCGTAGACGTAATTTTTCTTGGTGCCAATGTAAAAGCCCTTAATTATTTGCTCCCAAGGGAATGACTTAATTAAGGGCTTGAATTTATTTATGGAACCTATTTATTGAGCTGGTCTGCATCTATTCATTGAGCCAATTTATTGAGCGGATTGACTCTCTTGTTCAATACCACGGCATTGTTGCATAAATTGCTGAATAAAGGTTTCGCGAGCGACTAATTGCTCTTTAGGTGTTGCCCATAGGCTCTTAGCAAAGTTTAAGAAAGAATCTACTTGCTCATCAGGAATATTATCGTCATTCGTAATAAAGCCAGCAACTTCTTCCTCAGACTTATCGGCCATACGTAAATCATATAACTGACCAACGATTTCATCAGCAGCTTCGCAGGTTAGATTCGGTGAAGGTGCAAGCGTATTATCTTCGGCTGATGTGCTTGAATACACATCATCAGTGGACAGAGCGGGTGGTTCTACAGGCTTGGCAGGTGCACTCGGCAAAGTTTGGCTTGATGCCAAGGCTGGCGGGTCTTCATCAGTGCCAAATAAGGTACTGTCTAAAACTTTCCATGAAATAAGAACTGCAACGCCAATAAAGACTAGTAGTAGCAGAAATTTGCCAAATGATTTCATTACGATCCTTCGTCGAACAGGTAAAGCATGGTGTTGTGCACACCTATATATGTAGAGTTAGTAGAAAAGTGATAATGATTGTTAATTCTTATCACTTTAATCCTTGCATTATAATCTCATCCGTTTTATATGGATACCCTTAAATCGTATTTTTTGCAATGCGATGAAACCAGACGTATGTATTCGTAAGTGTTTGCAGTATGTACTTGGAATGTAATACTCAGGCGTATAATCTTAAACCTCAGTTCTTAATCGTTGAAGTTGATGAAGCAGCATAAAGCAATAGATGATATTCATCAGGCCAAGACATAGAAAGATCTCCTGTACGCTGAAGTGAGCACTCAATAAGAAGCCGACTATTAAAGAACTCGCAATTAAATAAATTGAATTTAAAATATTATTTGCGGCAATAATTCGAGCAATAAAGCGTCGGTCGCTGGTTTGCTGTAACTGTGTGTATAGCGGGACGATAAATAAACCGATACTAATGCTTAGGCCTAAGAAAGCGGTAAGTAAGGGCCAATTATCTCGTTCCATGATAAATGGCGTAATACTGATTAAATCTGTGGACTGTTTAGCGTGAATGAGCCAATATAAAGCACAAGAAAATAAGCTCATCCCTATCGCGCCTATTAAGGATAATGGCCAATGTTTTTGGGCTAAGCGTTCGCATAATAAAGCACCCAGGCCTATACCTATGGCAAAAACCGCCAAGATTAAACTAGCTACTGATTCATCGGCACGCAGTATTTCCTTGCTTAATATTGGAAATAAATTCAGATAGACCGCCCCAAAAAACCACATCCAGCTAATAAGCAGCATGGTGATAAAGAGCGGTTTATGTTGGTAGGCTAACTTGAGGTTCTTACTGATCTCTGAGAAAGGATTCCAGTTAATGCGTTCGGTAAGCGCTTTATTACGCGCTTTGGGAAGAAATTGCGCCATTGCACGGCCTAATAGTGCCAATAGAAAGCATGTCAAGGCCATGAATAGAATTCCTTGCTGCGGTAGGCTTAGGAAGATACCCGCGAGTAAGTTGCCAATTAAGATGGCCAAGAAGGTGCCCATCTGGACGAGGGCATTGGCGCCCATTAATTGTTCCCTAGCTAAGGTTTGTGGTAGGTAGGCATATTTTACAGGGCCGAAAAAAGTCGAATGCAGTCCCATTAAAAAAATACACAATAAGAGTAGCCAAGCTTGTTCTGTATAGAAACCCCAAATAGCGATAAGCATGATCAGAATTTCCAAGTCTTTCACTCGACGCATAATTAAATCACTTGGATAGTAATCGGCTAATTGCCCAGCTGTGGCGGAGAACAGTAAGAAGGGGAGAATAAACAAGCCGCCAATCACTACGCCTGCCAAAGAGCTATCAAATAATGTTGTTGGTAACTGGTAGGTCAATAATAAAGTTACACCAAACTTAAACAAATTATCATTGCTGGCACCACCAAATTGGACCCAGAAAAAAGGAGCAAAAAGACGAGAACCTAGCAGGGTGAATTGTGAAGCCATATACTGTTCCAACTTAGCGAGCTTTGCTACATATCAAATGTAGTGAAATCGGTTTCATATGCGCAGACATAGATTTTATAAACAGAGACATATGCTTCACATACAAGGCCATAAGGTAATCCTTATCATACGCTAAATGAAGGCCTTATATCGGTGGCTTTTGTACAACATAATAGATAGGCTATTGCCATCAAGACTTCACAGAAATCGCTTATACTAGTGAGAATTTTTCTTATTCTTTGGGTGACACGGTGATACGTACACAATCTCTCCTAAAACAAGTAGAGCGCAGATTCGCGAAGACAATGGGTCTTGGCATGCTGTATTTTGCCTTAGGTTTGTCAAGTACTACGTCTACAGCATGGGCTATGGGCAAGGCACCTAATGAGGCAGAGAAACAAGCAGCGACACAGGCTGGCAAACCTGCTACTCAAGCAGCTAAGGATGCCCAAGGTGCTAATAAGACTCACGAGAGTAATGGCGATAAAGCTAATCAGGGAGTGCAGAATAACCCAGTCGCTCAAGCGAATGCTTGCGAACGCATCTTGGCTGACTTTAATCAGCAACAGTTAAAGCAACAGATCGATGTGGCGCAATTAAGTGAGATTGTGCGTCATCTTGATACACACAAGCGCTTACCCAATTACTTCATCACCAAAAAACAAGCAGCAGAATTAGGCTGGAGCCCAGGTACTTATTTTAATTCGGTACCTGCGCTACGCGGTAAGTCGATTGGTGGCGATCGCTTTGGTAACTTTGAGCGTCGATTGCCGCAAGGTCAGTGGCAAGAAGCAGACCTCGATTATCGAGGTAAGAAGCGCAATGCAAAACGAATTGTCTTTAGTCGCGATGGTGAACGTTACGTCACTATTGATCATTATGATAGCTTTAAAAAGGTGCCTGCATGTCAGTAAAACATAATCCACGCCAATTAAAGAAAAAGCAGAAGAAAGATATACGTCCGCATTTGCGTGTCTGTGAGCTGAAGAATATTCAGACTGTTGACGATGTCTACGATCGCTTATTAGAGACGATTTGTTTGCCCAAATACTTTGGTCGTAATTTAGATGCGCTTTACAATAGTTTAGGAGCTGATGTGCCTGGGCCTTTTAAAATTATCTGGCTAGACCATGCGAGCAGTGCTGAGCGCTTAGGTGAGTTGTATTATGAAGGCTTGATTGATATCTTTAGAGCAATTGCACAAGAGCGGGCCGATGTACAGATTGTGCTTGATGAGTCTGAAGATTCACCTGCTGAAGCCTAAACATGATATCTCTGAAGATTCACCTGCTGAAGCCCCTAGGTTTGATGAGCCAGAAGAACTGTCTGCATAAGCCTAAATTAAATGTCCCTAAAATTGACTTCTTTAAGTCTAAACCAGTGAAGTTGTCAGCTTGCTGAATCGTCTACGCTCAAACCAAAAGACTAGTGCTGCTAAGACCACGAATATTGCCCCTAGTACACATACACCATACCAAGCATAGTAATTCCAAGCGATAGTCCCTAGCGTTGAGCCCAGAGCGGCACCACAGAAATAACTTGTCATATATACCGAATTAATCCGTGATCGCGCTTCAGGGGCGAGTTGATACACCATATTCTGATTGCAAATATGCATACCTTGTAGGGCCAAATCGATAAATAACATACCTGCGATAAACCAGCCTAGACTGGTACCGCCCATGTACAACATAATCCAGCTGAAGACAAAGATAACTAAGCCAGCTTTGATGACGGATAGTCCATGACCCTTGTCATATAAGCGTCCTGCATAAGACGCCATTAAGGCACCGGCAACACCAATTAAACCGACTAGACCGATTTCCGAATCACTCAGACCATGCTCTGGTCCTGCCAGTAAGAGCGCCATGGTTGAGAATAGGGTACTCACGGAGGCAAAGCATAAAGCCCCTAAGAGTGAACGGGTACGCAGAAGCGAATGCTGTTTAAGTAGTATCAGCATTGAGCGAAATGTCCCGATATAAGAAATCTTCTGTGGATTACGTGAGTTAGGTAGGCTGAACCACAGAATAATTGCGATAAACACCATTAAGCTGCCGGCTAACCAATAGACAGTCTGCCAACCTCCAACCGAGGATAATAGTCCAGCCGCACTACGCGCTAGGAGAATACCTGTCAATAGACCGCTCATCACAATACCGACCGAACGACCGCTCGATTCTGGCACAGAGAGCATCGCTGCAAGAGGTACTAAGACTTGGGCTGCTACAGAAAATAAACCCGCAGCACCCATACCGATGAATAGCATTTCACTATTCATGGCGAACGCACTGGTGAATTGTCCCACCGCCGCTAGCAGCATTAAGACAAAGACCAAGCGTCGACGCTCAAACATATCGCCCAAGGGCACGATAAAAAGTAAGCCGAGTGCATAACTCACTTGCGCAACGGTCACCGTTAAGGAAGCGGTTGCTTCACTGATTTGTAAATCTTGGGCAATCGAATTTAAGAGTGGTTGATTAAAATAATTACCACCCGCACATAAACCACAGGCCAGCGCCATTAAGAGCAAGACAGGGGTTGATAAATAGTGGTTAGCAGGGGCTGGAGTATTCATTGTGTTGAGAATTTATTAAGCAATATAGTCTAAAAGATATTTATGCCAATGAGGATCTATACCATTGCTTGGGCCTGCAGTACCGCTAATAAAAAACGCTCACATTGTGCTAACTGGTCTAACTCTATAAACTCATCAGGGCGATGAGCTTGCTCAATGGAGCCAGGACCACAGATCACCGTTGGCACACCCGCTTGTTGAAACAGTCCGCCCTCAGTCGCATAGGCAACTTTACGAGTTGCTGTATCACTTGTTAAAGCACGAATTAATTGTGTAATGGCTTCTTGCTCCGCCGTATCCATACCTGGACTGGCGGCAATGCGAGTCAACTCAATCCCCGCTTGCGGATATTCAGCTCGCATCTGCGGGACTAAGACATCATCAATATAAGCTTGGAGTTGTTGGTGAATTTCCTCAGGCGATTGCGTCGGTAGGGTACGAAACTCAAACTCAAACTCACATTCTGCAGGCACAATATTAATTGCACTACCTCCGCGGATGGTACTGGTCTGTCCTGTGGTATACGGCACATCAAAAAACTCATCAAAAGGCCCTGTGGCTTTAATCTTATCGGTTAAATCACGGAACATACAGATAAAGCGTGCGGCATATTCAATCGCATTCGAGCCCTTGGGCGTGAGCGAAGAGTGAGCGGCACAACCATGCACCGTGCAGCGATAAGTATTGATACTTTTATGCGCAACAACAGGTCGCATACTACTTGGTTCACCAACAATACAGCCTTGTGGATTGATACCTTGTGCTTGCATAGCAGCCAGCATACTACCGACCCCTAGGCAACCAATCTCTTCATCATAGGAAAAGGCCAGATGAATTGGTTCACGTAAGGGTGTGCTGATGAATGTCGGGACTAAACTTAAGGCTGTGCCAATAAACCCCTTCATATCGCAGGTACCACGACCGTATAGTTTATCATCACGTATTTCAGGCTTAAAAGGACCACTGCTCCAGTTCTGGCCATCGACAGGCACGACATCAGTATGCCCTGAGAGTACTAAGCCACCCGTGGTATTGCCCTTGACATCGGGAATACTGGCCCAGAGATTGGCCTTTGTTTGTTCCGCATTATACGTTAGCTCGGCGATCAAGCCGAGACTCGCCAAGTAATCAGCAACATACTGGATTAGGGCTAAGTTAGAAAAGCGGCTCGTGGTATCAAAAGACACCAGCTTTTTCGTCCAATCAATCGGGTTAGTAGGATACGCAGTCATAAGAAGAGTTCCAGTTTTATATGTGGCTATAGTTTAGCTGATATACGAGATAGATGCTTTAAGGATATACTGCTTTGTTAGTCTTGCAATCTTGCGATAAGCTTGACTTGTGATCTGGCAATCTATTGCTTTACTCTGTGTAGTCTTGTCACTTGACTATAAGTTTGTCTTGTCACTAGGCTACTTGTCCTAGTCTAGCCTAAATTAAGTGGCTCCTTATATCAATTTTTCATATACATCTTTATTTAGCCCTGGGTTTGGTCATGCGTCCTTGCTGATGTAGCTCTTTCAAGGCAATGCCAACGCCGCTAGCGCAGATAATCGCAATACCGACCCAAGTTAACATATCTGGGAATTGACGCCATACTATCCAACCCAGTGCGGTGGCACTGATAATCTGCATATAAGTGAAGGGGGCTAACATCGAAGCGGGGGCATAGCGATAGGCTTGAATTTGCAAGAGATGACCGAGTCCGCCACTAATCCCCGTAGAGATAAGCAGCAGCCATTGCACAGGAGTAAGTTGCCCAAGTGCTTGCATAACATAATCGAAATTGAACAGCGTGTAGATGCAGAGCATAAGCGTGCCACAAAGACCACTCCAGACCAAAGTCGTCATGGGATTTTCACTGGCTAAGCGGCGTGTGACAATAAATTGGATAGAGAAAAGCACCGCATTAAATAGGCCAAAAAATACCCCCATCATATTCAGACCAGCACTGGGACGAATAATTAAGAGAATACCCATAAAACCAATAATAGCCGCAATCCAGCGTGCTAGTTGAGTTTTCTCCTTAAGCAAGTAGGGTGCGATAGCGAGCACAATCAGCGGCGCAATAAAATTAATCGCTGTGGCTTCCGCTTGCGGTAAGTAACGTAAAGTGGTGAAGAAACACAACGTAGACGCCAACATAATCGTGCCACGCAGAATCTGCGTCATCGGCTTGGCCGTGTGCAAGGCCTTGACTCCGTTCTTGGGTAAAATAATTGCGAGCACCAAGAGTGAGTGGACTGAATAGCGAATCCAGCAGAGCACTAGAAGAGGCAGACCAATCGCCATTAACCATTTCCCCGTCCCATCCAACACGGATAAAGTGAAGAGCGAGGTAATCATAAAAGTGATACCTGTGAGCACTGAGGAGGATGAATCAGAAGGGGCTTGCATAGTTAATACGTTTTAGGTGGATAGAACTTGAGGCATTAAGCTTCAGTAGCGCTTACATAAAGCTTATGTTGAACTCTTGCAGAGCTGCTAGAGTATAAGCTTGCTCAGCAAGAGACTGCGAAGTAAAGCACAAGAAAAACTTAAGGCGGATTGGTATAGTCTAGCGGATTGGTGTGGGAAGTAAAGGGGGTGATGGTTATGAGGCTTGCTACTTGATCAAAGCTCGCTGTAAAACTTCGTCTAGATACTTAAAGCAAATCAAGCCTAAAAATAACTTTATACGGATTGCTTCGGTAGCTGTTAAAGGCGAATGCAAAAAATTTGTATTGGTGTAGATCATTGAGATTACCATTCTTATATGAATTATTTAAGCAACATATGCAGCAGAGTCTTAGTTCGTTAGGATGGTAATTTATTGCGTTGCAGTAAAGTTGTCATTTCCACACTTTATCATGTCTATTTGGCGTTGCAATAAACGTTCTTTGCGCTGCATCAAAGCGAAATTATTCACAAGGCGTAATGTATATACATTACCTTTAAAAGCATAACAGAAACTCATAAAATCAATGCATTACCCATCGGAGGGAATCGGGTGAAGCGCTGCTTATGTTGAAGAGAAATCGAAATTTTGTATCTTTATGAGTTGGCTATTATGGTCTGGTTGCATCTTCTTATTGTCTTGTTTTTTATTTTCTTAGGTACTCGGTTGGGGGGTATCGGCATCGGCTTTGCTGGTGGTCTTGGGGTCATTGCACTAGTGGCTTTTGGCGTTGAACCTGGGGTGATTCCCTTTGATGTGATCTCCATTATTATGGCCGTCATTGTGGCCATTGCAACGATGCAAGTGGCGGGTGGTATGGACTACTTAGTGAAGTTAGCCGAGCAGATCTTGCGTAGCCATCCAAAGCATATTACCTTTCTAGCACCTGCTGTGACGTATTTTATGACGATGATGGCGGGTACTGGGCATACGGCTTTTTCAACGTTGCCGGTGATTGCTGAAGTAGCGAAGGAGCAGGGGATACGACCGTCACGTCCTTTATCAATTGCTACGGTCGCTTCGCAAATTGCCATCACAGCCTCACCCATTTCGGCTGCGGTTGTTTTCTTATCAGGTGAACTGGAGAAGAACTTTGGTATCGGTTATTTAGAACTACTCGGTATTTGGATCCCAACTACATTCGTTGCTTGCATGATTACGGCTTTTGTCTGTAATTTTCTGGGTAAGGAGTTGAAAGACGATCCTGTCTATCAAGAGCGCTTGACTAAGGGCTTGATTAAGCAACGTGGTGCCTTAAATATCACGATATTGCCGCATGCGAAGCGATCGGTGCTGATCTTCTTGTTGTCGATTGTGGCGGTGATGTTTTATGCGACGGCAATTAGTAAGAATGTGGGTTTAATTGAAAACCCAGTGATGAGTCGTGATAATGCGATTATTGCGATTATGCTAAGTGCGGCCGCCTTAATAGTGATGTTCTGCAAGGTAGATAGTTTACAAGTAACGTCAGCAGCGACCTTTAAGTCAGGCATGTCGGCGGCCATCTGTGTGATGGGTGTGGCATGGCTAGGAAATACCTTTGTGGGTGCGCATATCGAGGAGATTAAAGCGGTCTCGGCGGATTTTCTCTATAACTATCCTTGGATGTTAGCCGTGGTGCTGTTTATTGCTGGTACTTTATTATATTCTCAGGCAGCAACTGCGAAAGCCTTGTATCCAGCGGCATTTGCCCTTAGTGTATCACCTGTAGCGATGATTGCTTCATTTGCCGCTGTGTCCGCTCTATTTGTGCTGCC
>CAZIKJ010000157.1:0-4509 GCA_964539685.1 uncultured Pelistega sp. | reverse complement strand
GATGTGGTGAATCCAAGTTAAGGCTATAGAATTAAGCATACTCTAAATAAAACCATTTTATGTTTTTTAATTGTCCTTTTGATCAGGAAAAGCATAGAAAAACTGCTTAATTTGTTGTTTTAAAACGGAAAATGGAGTTTTAAAGGGCTATAAAGGCTTGCAATGAGTAAAATTCTAGGTTAGAATTTATATTCTCTACCTAAACTAGGTGGGGAGTAAATAAACAGAATCAAACCCGAGTAGGGATTTAAGTTTAATGATGGTTTGGTGAAGTGTCTGATGAGAGCAAGTGAAAACGACTCTCTTTAGAATGCGGTTCACAAGCTGTTTTTACCAGTTTTGTCTAACAAGCCTTATTAATAAGACTTAAATTAATTACTTAAGTCTTTGGCTTATACAAAGCTAAGCATAAAAATTTAAACCTTATTCATACGGGCCCAAAACTGGTTATATGTAAATGGGAAATTCTCTTTAAGTAGAGAGTTAATGTAACTAAGTTGGAACAGGAATAATCATGATCCAAATGCAAAGCACGCTAGACGTGGCTGACAACACTGGTGCACGCCGTATTATGTGCATTAAAGTGCTTGGCGGCTCAAAGCGCCGTTATGCTGCTATCGGTGACATTATTAAAGTCACTGTTAAAGATGCAGCTCCACGCGGTCGCGTCAAGAAAGGCGAAATTTACAATGCAGTAGTAGTGCGTACTGCCAAAGGTGTTCGCCGTAAAGATGGCTCATTAATCCGTTTCGGCGGTAATGCAGCTGTATTGCTTAATGCCAAATTAGAGCCAATCGGTACTCGTATCTTCGGCCCAGTAACTCGCGAATTGCGTACTGAGCGCTTTATGAAGATCGTTTCATTGGCACCAGAAGTGATCTAAGGGGCTAGCAATGAATAAAATTCGTAAAGGTGATGAGGTTATCGTTATCACTGGTCGTGACAAAAAGCGTCGCGGCGTTGTACTAGCTCGCGTTGATGCAGATCACGTGCTAGTTGAAGGTGTAAACGTAGTTAAGAAGCACCAAAGACCTAATCCTATGACTGGAGATCAAGGTGGTATCGTTGCTAAAACAATGCCTATCCATATCTCTAATATTGCTATCTTTAATCCAGCAACAGGTAAAGCTGACCGCGTAGGTATTAAAGAAGTTGATGGTCATAAAGTTCGCATTTATCGTTCCAACGGCGAAGTCGTTGGCGTTAAAGCATAAGGGGCGACATAAAAATGGCTCGTTTGCAAAATTTATACAGAGAGAAAATTGCTGCTGATCTTAAGAAGCAATTTAACTACGAAAGTGATATGGAAGTGCCTCGCATTACTAAGATCACTTTAAACATGGGTCTATCTGAAGCTGTTGCCGATAAGAAAGTTATCGAGCACGCTGTATCAGACTTGACTAAGATTGCTGGTCAGAAACCAGTAATTACGAAAACCCGCAAAGCGATTGCAGGTTTTAAAATCCGTGAAAACTATCCTATCGGTTGTATGGTAACTCTACGCGGTCGCCGCATGTATGAGTTCCTAGATCGCTTAGTTACCATTGCGTTGCCACGTGTACGTGACTTCCGTGGTATCTCAGGTCGTGCATTTGATGGTCGTGGTAACTACAACGTCGGGGTTAAAGAGCAAATCATTTTCCCTGAAATTGAGTACGACAAAATTGATGCTTTACGTGGTCTGAACATCAGCATCACAACAACTGCTAAGACTGACGACGAAGCAAAAGCCCTATTAAAAGGCTTCAGCTTCCCGTTTCGTAACTAAGGGGCGATGACGTGGCAAAACTATCACTCATCAATCGTGATATCAAACGCGCTAAATTAGTAGAGAAATTCTCTGCAAAACGTTCAGCGTTAGTAGCGATTATCAACGATCAATCAAAATCAGATGAAGAGCGCTATTTAGCGCGCTTGAAACTACAACAATTACCGCGTAATGCTAACCCAACACGCTTGCGTAATCGTTGTGTAATTACTGGCCGCCCACGTGGCGTTTTCAGCGAATTTGGCTTAACCCGTCACAAACTACGCGAGATGGCTATGCGTGGTGAAGTGCCTGGTATGACTAAAGCAAGCTGGTAGGAGAAAGAATATGAGCATGAGCGATCCAATCGCCGATATGTTGACTCGCATTCGTAATGCACAACAGGTCGAGAAAGTTTCAGTATCTATGCCCTCCTCAAAGCTTAAAGTAGCAATCGCTGCTGTGCTGAAAGAAGAAGGCTATATTGATAACTATGAAGTAAAAGGCGACAAGGCTAAACCTGAACTTGAAATCGCCCTACGTTATTACAATAACCAACCTGTGATCGAGCGTATTGAGCGCGTATCACGCCCTGGTTTGCGTATTTACAAAGGTCGTACAAGCATTCCTCAGGTGATGAATGGTCTTGGTGTTGCAATCGTATCTACCTCACGCGGTGTTATGACTGATCGTAAAGCACGTTCAGAAGGCGTAGGTGGTGAAGTATTGTGCTATGTGGCATAAGGAGAACAGATATGTCACGTATTGCTAAGAATCCAGTTACCGTACCTAGCGGTGTAGAAGTGAAAATCGCTGCCGATAACATCAATGTTAAAGGTCCACTAGGTGAAATGAATCAAGCCCTAAGTGGTGATGTTGCTATTACATTAGACGACGGCAAATTAAGTTTTGCAGTAACTAATGATAGCCGTCACGCCAAGGCAATGTCAGGCACGCTACGTGCTCTAGTTAACAACATGGTTGTTGGCGTGAGCAAAGGTTTTGAGCGTCGCTTAACACTAATTGGCGTGGGTTTCCGTGCTGCCGTACAAGGCGAAGCGTTGAAACTTGAGCTAGGCTTCTCTCATGATGTGATCCATCCACTACCACAAGGCGTTAAAGCCGAGTGTCCAAGCCAAACCGAAATCGTTCTAAAAGGTTTCGATAAGCAAGTAGTGGGTCAAACAGCTGCGAAAATCCGTGGTTACCGTCCACCAGAGCCTTACAAAGGTAAAGGTGTTCGTTACTCAGATGAAACAGTTGCCATCAAAGAAGTTAAGAAGAAATAATAGCGCAGACAAGGAACGATCATGGATAAGAAAGTATCTCGTTTGCGTCGTGCAGTGGCTACTCGCCGCAAAATTAGCGAATTGAATGTACATCGTTTGACAGTACATCGTTCAAATTTGCACATTTACGCAAACATCATTTCGCCTGAAGGCGATAAAGTGTTAGTTGCCGCTTCTACTCTAGAACCTGAAGTTCGTAAAGAGTTAGCCGATAGTAAAGTATCGGGTGGTAATGTCGCAGCTGCTACCATTATTGGTAAGCGTGTTGCTGAGAAAGCCAAAGCAGCTGGTATCGAATTGGTCGCCTTTGACCGTTCGGGTTTCCGTTATCATGGCCGTGTTAAAGCGTTAGCAGAAGCTGCGCGTGAAGCCGGTCTTAAGTTCTAAGGAAGGATTGTCAAATGGCAAGAGCACAAGGCAAAAACGCCCCTGAACAAGATCGCGATGACGGTTTTCGTGAAAAAATGATCGCGGTTAACCGCGTCAGCAAAACTGTAAAAGGTGGTCGCACCATGAGTTTTGCAGCGTTAACCGTAGTTGGTGATGGCGATGGTCGCATCGGCATGGGCAAAGGTAAGGCACGTGAGGTTCCAGTAGCTGTACAGAAAGCAATGGAACAGGCTCGTCGTGGCATGAAGAAAATCCCTCTAAACAACGGTACATTACATCATACTGTTGTGGGTAAGCACGGTGCATCAACCGTTCTAATTTCTCCTGCCGCTGAAGGTACTGGCGTTATCGCTGGTGGTCCAATGCGTGCTATTTTCGAAGTAATGGGCGTACGTAACGTTGTAGCGAAGAGCTTGGGTTCAAGCAATCCTTACAACTTAGTTCGTGCAACCTTAAACGGTCTTAACGCATGCATGACTCCAAGTGATGTTGCTGCAAAACGCGGTAAGTCTGTTGAAGAGATCCTAGGATAAGATCATGGCACAGAATAAACAAATTAAAGTAACTTTAGTGCGTTCTGTTATTGGCACCAAAAGCGATCACCGCGCAACAGTTCGCGGTCTAGGCTTAGGCAAAGTAAATAGCAGCCGCGTGTTACTTGATACTCCCGAAGTTCGTGGGATGATCCGTAAAGTGGATTACCTAGTTAAAGTTTCGGAAGCATAAAGGAAGAGAGATGTCAGAAATGCAACTCAACACGTTAGCACCAGCAGAAGGCAGTAAGCATGCACGACGTCGCGTAGGTCGCGGCATTGGTTCAGGCTTAGGCAAAACAGCTGGTCGCGGTCACAAAGGTCAAAAATCACGTTCAGGCGGCTTCCATAAAGTTGGCTTTGAAGGTGGTCAAATGCCTTTACAACGTCGTTTACCAAAACGTGGTTTTACTTCTTTAAATCAACACTTATACGAACAAGTTCGTTTGTCTGATTTAGAGCGTTTAACTGCTGATGAGATCGACGTACAAGTTTTAAAGCAAGCTGGTGTTATTGGCCAAAGCGTACGTTACGTTAAAGTCATTAAATC
>CAZIKJ010000156.1:0-2391 GCA_964539685.1 uncultured Pelistega sp. | reverse complement strand
AATATCAAAGCGTGTGCGTTGTTCAATCCGCTGCGCCTCAAGTAATTGATTATTGTCGAGATAAAACTTCACCCTCTCACGTAATTCAGCTTTGATGGTTTCGATCGCTCGCAAGACGGTATCACGCGGTGTGACATAGTGAGAGCTGGGGTAAATTGTAAAGCGCGGCACCTTTTGCTTAACTTTCCCTGTTAAGGGGTCGAACAACTCTAAGGTTTCAAGCTCATCATCAAATAGACTTAATCGAATGGCTAATTCAGCACTTTCTGCCGGGAAGACATCAATCGTATCACCACGCACACGGAAATGCCCGCGCGTAAACTCCATATCATTACGTTCATACTGCATCGCCACTAAGCGACCGATCAACTCTTGACGTGGAATACGATCGCCACTGCGTAAAATTAACACCATGGCATGATAATCACTGGGGTTACCAATACCATAGATGGTTGATACGGTACCCACAATAATAGTATCCCGTCGCTCTAATAAGCTCTTGGTGGCTGAAAGCCGCATCTGCTCGATATGCTCATTAATATTCGAGTCTTTTTCTATGAACAGATCACGACTGGGCACATACGCTTCGGGCTGATAATAATCATAGTAAGAGACGAAATATTCCACAGCATTACGGGGGAAAAACTCCCGCATTTCTGCATAGAGTTGCGCCGCCAAGGTCTTGTTCGGTGCTAAGACAAGTGCAGGACGCCCAAGGCGAGCAATCATATTGGCCATGGTGTAAGTCTTACCAGAACCCGTAACCCCTAAGAGGGTTTGGAACATCAAACCATCCCTTACGCCTTCGACTAAAGCATTAATTGCCGCTGGTTGGTCACCTGCTGGTGGGTAAGGTTGATAAAGTTGAAAGGGACTATCGGGAAACTGTACGAAACCTGCCTCAGTCATGGTATCCTATTGTATGTTGCGCAGAATCAATCGTTCATTCTAACAGCAATCCTTCTCTTCTTCACTTTTTGAATACTTTATAGTCATGACATCAATTTTCGCAAATGTTGAATTAGCTCCTCGCGACCCTATTCTTGGTCTTAATGAACAATATAACGCCGATACGCGTAGCACCAAGGTAAACCTAGGTGTGGGTGTTTACTACGATGATGAAGGTCGTATTCCTTTATTGCAAGCGGTTCGTCAGGCTGAAGCTACACGTGCAGAGCAACAAGCTCCACGTGGTTATTTACCGATTGAAGGTATTGCCACTTATGATAAGGGCGCACAAGCTTTATTACTCGGCAAAGACAGCGAGTTAGCCGCTTCAGGTCGTGCCGTGACCTTCCAAGCTTTGGGTGGTACGGGTGCCTTGAAGATTGGCGCTGACTTTTTAGCACAAATCAATCCGCAAGCGACTGTTTATATTAGCAATCCAAGCTGGGAAAACCATCGCGCCTTATTCGAGCGTGCAGGTTTTAAAGTGGAAAACTACCCATATTATGATGCGGCTACGCATGGCTTAGACCTTGATGCTATGTTGGCTTTCTTTCAGCAACTAGCTCCTAACAGCATCGTGGTACTGCATGCTTGTTGCCATAACCCAACAGGTGTTGATCCAAGCTTAGCCCAATGGGAAGAAATTGCCAGCGTCATTAAAGAGCGCAATTTAGTACCTTTCTTAGATATTGCTTACCAAGGCTTTGGTGATGGTCTTGAGGAAGATGCCCAAGTTGTTCGCCTATTCGCGAAATTAGACATCCCTATGTTTGTTAGCTCATCTTTCTCTAAGTCGTTCTCTTTATACGGTGAGCGCGTAGGTGCTTTAACTGTACTTAGTGCTTCTAAAGACGAAGCTGAGCGCGTATTGAGTCAAGTGAAGCGTACAATTCGTACTAACTACTCTAACCCTCCAACACACGGCGGTACTGTAGTGAGCATGGTCCTGAACTCATCAGAACTATTTGCCATGTGGGAAAAGGAGCTTGGCGAAATGCGTGATCGTATTCGCTTAATGCGTGCGCAACTGGTGGCCAAATTAAAAGAACACGGTACTACGCAAAACTTTGATTTTGTCTTAGCACAACGTGGCATGTTCTCATACTCGGGTTTAACGCAAGCGCAAGTTGAGCGTCTACGTAATGAGCATGGCATCTATGCCGTTAATAGTGGCCGTATCTGTGTGGCAGCACTTAACTCACGCAATATTGACGCGGTTGCTAAAGCGATTGCCCAAGTACTCTAAAATACGCTGAAGTGTTGTTGCACGTTCGATTAGTTGATTAACGAGCATAGTAGGTATTCGACAGCGCCAATAAGCACTAATTATTAGAGAATTTAGAGAGTAGTTCAGTGTGATTTACGCCCTTCCTAAGGACGAAATGTGGATTTACGCTCTTCATCCTAGGGAAATATCGATTAAGGCCTTAATTTCTCTAATAA
>CAZIKJ010000155.1:0-1569 GCA_964539685.1 uncultured Pelistega sp. | reverse complement strand
ACCACACTAAATTATTAGAAAATCTGGGCAATATTGCTTTACTGAAAATTGCTGGCCAAGCGGAATTGATTCCACTTGACTTAGCAGAACAGGTTTCTGATGCTTATCGCGTATTGCGTAAAGCACAACATGCCGTACGACTACGTGGTGATGATATGGCGCGGGTAAGTCAAGACACCCTACTCGCTGAACGCAATGCCGTGCGACAATTATGGCAGTGGGTGTTCCCTAATCGGGCTTATGCTTAAACTTGTCAGCTGAGGTTCAAACAGTCAAGCATATTTGATCGCCTCTGTTAAAGGCAGCAAATTGACTTTTTATCACCGTAGTTCTGATAAAATAGCCATATTTCCCTCAGGTTTTACTGTTTTTCGATTGCCATGGTTACTGTTACAGATATTCAACGTCCTAAATTAAGCCTTCCAGAAGGCCGTAGCAAAGTGCTTTTGCACTCTTGCTGTGCGCCCTGTTCAGGTGAGGTGATGGAAGCTTTATTGGCATCGGATATTGATTACACCATCTATTTTTATAACCCCAATATTCATCCTGTGAAAGAATACGAAATTCGCAAAGAGGAGAATATTCGTTTTGCTCAACAGCATGGTGTGCCGTTTATTGATGCCGACTATGATGTTGATAACTGGTTCGATCGCGTTAAGGGTTTAGAGATGGAACCTGAACGTGGTATTCGTTGTACCGCTTGCTTTGATATGCGCTTTGAGCGCACCGCTTTATACGCGCATGAACATGGCTTTGATACGATTACCAGCTCTCTTGGCATCTCTCGCTGGAAAGATATGCAGCAAATCAATGGTTGTGGTGAGCGCGCCGCTGCGCGTTATCCTGATCTCGCCTATTGGACTTACAACTGGCGCAAAGGCGGTGGTTCAGCACGCATGATTGAAATTAGTAAGCGTGAAGAGTTCTATCAACAAGAGTACTGTGGCTGTGTCTACTCAATGCGCGACACCAACCGTCACCGTCAGAGCCAAGGGCGTGAACGCATTCAGATAGGTGTGAAGTTTTATACGAATGAGAACAAAGAGTAATTAAGTCAGGACTTATATTGATAAGCAATTTATACGTGAGGCGACATATTTTGCCGCCTTTTTACTCTTTAATTAGCACACTCTTTTGCTTGTTGCCCACTCTGTTTTACGCTGACACTTAATTTATACCATTACCTTGACGCTGCTCTGGCGCTTGATTAACACCATTACCTTGACTCTGCTCTGGTGCTGGACTGGTAATAAAACCAAGTTTTTTCACGCCGGAGCCTTTTGCAGCCGCCATAATTTTTGCGATAAGTTCATAGCGTGTATCAGCATCGGCGCGAATACGAAACTCTGTGCTCGGGTCTAACTTGGCTGTATTTACAAAATACTCGCGCAGATTGCTCATATCCATCGGACTCTCGTTAACAAAGATTACTCCCTGTGCGTCCACCGCAATATCAACTGATTTCGGATCTTGCTCAATGGCTTGGCTACTCACTTGAGGCACATCAATCTTAATCGAATGTGCCAGCAAGGGGGCAGTAATAATAAAGATTACTAAGAGCACCAACAT
>CAZIKJ010000154.1:0-2589 GCA_964539685.1 uncultured Pelistega sp. | reverse complement strand
CTGTTGGAGACATCATGAAGAAAGTATCAAGAAAGGGCCTTATGGCGACGGTGTTAGGTATATGTTTTGCAGCATTGAGCCTGCAAGCATCTGTCGTTAAGGCACAAGATCAATATCCGAGCCAAGCAATACGTATCGTTATTCCATACCCAGCTGGAGGTGGTACTGATACCATTGGACGCTTAGTGGGCGCCGAGCTGAGTAAAGAATTAAACACCATGGTTTGGGCAGACAATAAACCAGGAGCGAGTGGCACAATTGGTAATAATATTGTGGCTAAAGCCGACCCCGATGGTTATACCGTTTTGTTGGGAATTACCGCTCTTGTCCAGGCTCCTTGGCTATATAAAAATTTGCCCTATGATGTTTCTACGGATTTAAAACCTGTTTCACAGCTTGCTCGCTCATCTGATGTATTTGTGGTGAAGAGTGATTTGCCAGTGAATACCATGGCTGAGTTTATTACCTTGGTGAAGAATAACCCAGGTAAATATAGCTATGGTTCTTATGGCAATGGTACCTCATCACATATTCATGGTGAGCAGTTTAAATTAATTAATCAGATTGATTTAATGCATGTGCCTTATCGTGGTTCAGGCCCTGAAGTGGCCGCTATGTTAGGAGGAGAGTTAACCTCAGCTTTTATCGATATTACGGCGATCAGTCCGCATTTAAAATCAGATAAATTCAAGATTCTAGGCGTGACAGGAGCCGAACGTTTAACTTCTTTACCAGATACTAAGACGTTCAAAGAATTAGGGATGGAAGGTTTTGAGTCAAATGGCTGGTTTGGATTATTTGTCCCCGCCAAAACACCTGAGGCTGTGGTGAAGGTGTTGAGCGAAAACATTCAGAAAGTCATGCAATTGCCGCAAATTAATGGTCGACTAACAGATATGGGTCTGCGTCCTGTGGGCAATAACGCCAGTGAGTTTGCGCAAATTATCCAGCGTGACCTAGCGAATTATGGCAAGACGATTGAAGCCACAAAAATTAAGATCGATTAATCCTTGAGATCAATACCTTATCAAGTTATTTGAATAGATACCACTGAGTAATCAGCGGTATCTTAGAGCGTCGATAATTAAAACCAATCGTTTCATAAAAAGATAAGGCCTTAACAATACCTAAAGAGACAAAAAACATGAAAAAAATTAATCGTAGAGCAGCCTTAGCAAGTTTATTGAGCCTAGCCTTAATATTGCCGCTATCGCTGCAGCCAAGCGTTGCTCAAGCGAGCTATCCAAATCAAGCAATTCGCGTCGTGGTTCCAGGGCCACCTGGTGGGGCGACCGATATTATCACCCGCCTGATTAGTGCCGAATTGAGTAAAGAGGTCGGTCAGAATGTCTGGGTTGATAATAAACCAGGTGCTAGTGCGACAATTGGGAATAATATTGTGGCTAAGGCAGACCCTGATGGCTATACCCTATTACTCACCTTTACGGCGATTGTACAAGCACCATGGTTGTATAAGAACCTGCCCTATGATGGCCTCAAAGATCTCGTTCCCATCACACAAATTGCCCGTTCAGCGGATTTATTGTTGGTGAATAGTGAGTTAGGTGTTAATAGCTTTGAAGAGTTCGTTGAACTAGCACAGAAAAATCCAGGTAAGTATAGCTATGGCACGTATGGCAATGGAACTTCCTCCCATATCCATGGCGAGCAATTAAAGCGTATTAAAAAGATTGATATAACGCACATTCCTTATCGAGGCCCGAATCCCGCATTGCAAGCGCTCTTAGCGGGTGATTTAAGCGCAGCCTTTATTGATATTACCACCATGACAGCGTTCTTAGAGTCAGATAAGTTTAAAGTGCTGGGTGTGACAGGCACTGATCGCTTAAAGCCTTTACCAAATGTACGAACATTTACAGAGATGGGATTAGAGGGTTATACCTCTAATGGGTAGTTAGGTATTTTTGCGCCTGCTGATACACCGGCTGAGGTATTGAGCTTTTTGAGTGAAAGATTGCAAAAAGTTATGCAACTGCCGACGGTGGAGCAACGCATTGCTGATTTTGGTCTACGCCAAGTGAGTAATACACCCGCAGAATTTAAGCAAATTCTCCTTGAGGATTATGAGAATTACGGCAAGATCATTAAGGCCGCAGATCTTAGGATTGATTAATTCGTATTGTTAGCGACAGAATATTCATTGTTAATGATTAGAGGTTCTCTCTTGGTGAAGATTAGAGATGCTTGCCTGATAAATAATAGAGATTCTCTTTTGGTGAAACATTAGAGAAATTCGCTTGATAAAGATTAGGCATTCTCGCTTGATTAAGCAAAAACCCATTTGCAAAAAAGGAAACAAGGTGCAAGAAAAGATAAGTCCTTATTGGCCCAAAGGGATACCTAAGCATATATATGTGCCACGGGTAACGCTGCCGCATTATCTACAAACTTCAGCGCAACGCTATCCAGATAAAACAGCGGTTATTTTTTGTGAAAATACATTCACGTTTGCTGAGTTAAAAACGCATGTCGATAGTATGGCAGGCTATTTGCAAAAGGCTTTAGGCATAAAGAAAGGGGAGCGGGTTCTTTTATTGAGCCAGAACAGCCCACAGTTTGTGATTGCAT
>CAZIKJ010000153.1:0-2429 GCA_964539685.1 uncultured Pelistega sp. | reverse complement strand
ATATTAAACCTATTGGTCTAGCGTACATCACGCCATTAGTGATTGTTGTCAATCCTAAAACACATCCTGAGATTAAGGATATGAAATCCCTTATTGAGGCAGCCAAACAAAACAAAGAAGGCCTTAACTACACAACCTCAGGCGTCGGTAGCACTGCACATCTTGCGGTAGAGATGATTCGCAAAGAGTTAAATATTGACATGACACACATCCCATTTAGAGGCAGCGCTCCTGGCGTAACCGCACTACTCGGTGGTGAAGTCGTTTTCATGTACTCTGACTTAGTCGCTGTCCTGACCCAAATTAAGGCGGGCAACTTACGTCCAATCGCCGTTAATACCGATCAGCGTATTGATGAACTACCCGACACCCCTACCCTCAAAGAAGAGAATATCCAAGCCGCTAAAGCTTCCTCATGGGGCGGTCTAGTAGCCCCCAAAGACACGCCCGACAGCACTATTCAAGTGCTATCGAATGCGCTAAAAGTCGTCTTAGAGAATGAAGATGTAAAATCTCGACTCAAAGCCGTCGGTGCCTATCCGAACTATAGCGACCCTAAAACCATGCAAGAAACTATTGCACATGATTCAGCAATTTGGTCGAGTGTGATTGAAGACAATAATTTACGTCAAACCAATTAATAAACATCCTCCTCATCAATTAATCTATAGCAATTGAACATACGGTTCTTAAAGCGATTCTGTTCAGTCAAGCTTATAGACACACGACATAAAACAAGCCGACTACTTACTCTCAGATAGTCGGCTTGTTATTATGCCCAAAGTATATTTTGTTTTGCTTGGCCTATTAACTCTTAAAGCATGAATAATGATCACGCTTTAGACATTAAGTCACTATCGATATTGAACCACTTCACCTTTTCCACCAGGACTCTCTTATGACAACTCAAGTTCTCTGGCCCATGCGTTGGGATTTGCTATTTCGCTATCGTATTATTGAAATCGTCGCACAATGGGAAGGCCGTCTCACCACCAATCACTTATGCTCTAGCTTAGGCATTGGGCGCCAACAGGCCTCGAAAGACATTAATAACTATCTGGCTGGTGAGGGGCAAGGTAACTTAGTCTATGACAAGCACCTCAAGGGTTACAAGCCGAGTCCGAGCTTCAAGCCGATCTATACCACAGGCACAGCTGATGAATACTTACATCTCCTGAGTCGTGATAAAGACATCGCCTACGCCTTCGAGAATTTACACTTGGGTTTTGCGCATACGGAAGTAGTAGGTGTGCCCGTTAGAAATATTCAACCTGCAATTTTACGCCCCTTAATCCAAGCCGCGCGCCAACGCAAACGTGTTGAAATAAGCTACATATCCCTATCATCACCTGTGGCAGAAACACGAGTAATTGCACCACACACCTTAGTTTGCACCCCCATGCGCTGGCATATTCGTGCCTATTGTGAGAAGCAAAAGGACTTTCGTGACTTCGTATTAAGCCGTTTTCGGGAGGATGCTGAGCTATTAAATGAATCTGAATTCACGCAAGAGCATGATGAACTCTGGCAAAAGCGAATTGATATCATCATCAGCCCAGATCCTCGCTTAAGTCCTGAGCAACGTGAAATTATTGAAATTGATTATGGCATGCGCGATGGACAATTGCAGATACCAACGCGTGCCGCTCTGGTTAATTACACCTTACAAGCCTTCAATATCGACCCACATAAGTACGATGTTAAGGCTGAGGCGCAACAAATTATTGTGCAAAATCGCAGTGAACTAGATCCGTATTTGTTTTAAAATATATTCTTAACTATGTTTCTGCAACCAATCCACGGCCAACGGCCAGAGCACGGCATATTGGCGGCGAAAGAAATTCATATGCCCTATTTCTTTAAAGCCATAATCAGATGGATTTAAATCAATACGCTGTGCAGGCATCTGCCTATAGACCCGAATCATATCATCAACATTGGCTGAGCAAGCGATATCATCATCCACCGCACTCAGCCATAAACTCGGGCAGTCCAAGGTATCATAATGATGCGTCTGTATTGTCTGCCCGAAACCTGTTTCAGTATAGCCGCGCCCCTTGCACCACGTCGCCCACTGTTGTGCAACAGCACTTGGTAAGGGCTCACCCATACCAACCCAATCCGCTCGCGTTAGACCAAATAGTAAATTATTGAAAGGAATATAACAACGCATAAAAAAGTGCGCCTGCAAGCGAAACCAACCCCGCATATTGCGCAGAGAACCTGAGGAACTGGCATAGTTGAAGACAGAACTTAAATGATGCGCATTGGGCATTAAGCCAATCAACTGCCCACCCGCACTATGGCCAATCAGATGATAACTAGTATCGGGGAAGCGTTGCATCAATTCACTCAAGATAGCCGGCATATCCTGTTGACCCCAGTCTTGCAGGCGCGTCGGTGACTGTTTCAGGGGCACTGATAAAGAC
>CAZIKJ010000152.1:0-2777 GCA_964539685.1 uncultured Pelistega sp. | reverse complement strand
GGCGACATTCTACCCCTTTTTAAAATACCAGGCGTAACTATTTACGAAGTTGCGTGACATACAACAGGGGGAGTTTATTTTTATCTACTGTATGGACATACAGTATTTTTGATGGCATAATACAAACATCTATGAACAGGCTACAAGACAGATACCTTAATTTGCTATTCGGTTTATTGCTTGCTTTGAATGCTACTGACATACGGCTAATCATGAGGTCAATCATCATTAAAGCATACAGCTCTGATAACTGAATATATATTTATAGCCATTCCCTATAGCCATTCCCTATAGCCATTTTTTAACACTCTATTTCCATAGGACCCTAATATTAATATGGACGATAAACAATCTAAAGCAGCCGCTGCTGAGCGCGCTAAGGCATTAAGTGCAGCCTTATCACAAATTGAGAAACAATTTGGTAAGGGTTCGGTGATGCGATACGGCGACAATGAAGTTGCCCATGATATTAAAGTAGTTTCTACCGGCTCTCTTGGTCTTGATGTAGCACTCGGCGTTGGTGGCTTACCTCGTGGCCGTGTTATCGAAATTTATGGTCCAGAATCCTCAGGCAAAACCACCTTAACATTACAAGTGATCGCCGAGATGCAGAAAATTGGCGGTACATGTGCCTTTATTGATGCGGAACACGCGCTTGACGTACAGTACGCAGCTAAACTCGGTATTAACTTAGCTGATTTATTAATTTCCCAGCCTGATCATGGTGAACAAGCTCTAGAAATTACCGATGCATTAGTACGCTCGGGTTCAGTTGACTTAATTGTCATTGACTCGGTAGCTGCCTTAGTTCCACGGGCTGAGATTGAGGGCGATATGGGTGATAACTTACCTGGCTTACAAGCGCGCTTAATGAGCCAAGCTATGCGTAAATTAACCGCCTCTATCAAGCGCACCAACTGTACCGTAATTTTCATCAACCAGATCCGCATGAAGATTGGCGTTATGTTTGGTAGCCCCGAAACTACTACAGGTGGTAATGCTCTTAAATTTTACTCATCAGTGCGTTTAGACATTCGTCGTATTGGATCAATCAAGAAGGGCGACGAAGTCATCGGCAACGAAACACGTGTTAAAGTTGTGAAAAATAAGGTTGCCCCTCCGTTCAAACAAGCTGAATTTGACATTATGTATGGTGCGGGAATTTCACGCGAAGGCGAGATCGTTGACCTAGGTGTTAAAGCAGGCGTTGTCGATAAAGCAGGTGCTTGGTACAGCTATGATGGCGCCAAAATTGGTCAAGGTAAGGATAATGTCCGTGAGTTCCTTAAATCTAATCCTACATTAGCACAGGAAATCGAACAGAAAATCCGCGCCAATATGGGTGTGGTCAGCGATGGTCAAGCGATGACTGCTAGCGATATTGAAGCTGAGGGCGATACTGAAGGCGTTGCTGAAGAGGAAATCTAAGTGTACTCATGGTGATAAGCGTGAGCAATAAACCATAGCGCTAAGAGCCTTTCTCAGCACAAGTGCGCAATCAACAAGAACAGTCAGTAGACGCCGTTTTACTGGCTGTTCTTGCGTTTAAGCGCATTGCTAATTTTACGTTGAGCGGTACAATTAAGCTTATGAGTAAATTTGATGATGAATTCTGCAGTCCACCTAGACGTAATAAGCACGACCCTATTACGGGCAAAGCCTTGCCTAGTAATGCTGTAGCTAAGCTTAGTTCTCAAGTAGATTCTGCCTTAGGACATACGCAATGGCCTGTTTCTAGCCAGAAGCCACACTCAACAGCCAGAACGAAAAGTCGGCAAGATTCCTCCTCAAGCAGCAGTATTTCCACTTCGAACACTGGTTTCAGTCGCTCATCAGAACAGGGTGATCGCATTAATCACAGGAAGCGGAGACTGGTCACAAACTCGCAAGAGCATCAAGCAGATAGCGCAGAAAGCGAAGCAAACAGTTTTAAACAACAGTCGGTGCGTACAGGCAAGACCTTATTAATGCGCGGCATTGATTACCTTTCTCGACGTGAGCACTCAGCTTATGAACTGCGCCGTAAATTAGCCCCATACGCTGAGTCTGAAGAAGAGTTAGAGAGTACGCTACAGCGTTTACAGAAAGAGAATTGGCAGAATGATGAACGTTTTATGCGTAATTTTTCACAAGCCAAGCAAGCGAAGTGGGGCAGTGCGAAAGTATTACATGCACTGACGGGCCATAAGCTTGAAGCAGAGAATTTAGAAGAGCTGAGAGAACAGCTGCGTGAAACTGAATACGATAGGGCGCTTGAAGTTTATCAACGCAAATTTCGTACACCGCTTAATGCTGCTGCAGATTTTCAACGCGAATACGCTAAGCGAGTTCGCTTTATGATGTCGCGTGGTTTTGATGCGGAAGTCGTGCGCAAGGTGCTTAAAACACCTGCGCAAGAGGAGGAGTAACTCGGTTTAGCGTGTCGCCGCAATAATGCGCTCAGCTTCCGCCTTAACACGTTCAGGTGCGGTACCACCAATATGATTACGTGCAGATACAGAGCCTTCAAGTGTTAAAACTTGGAAGATATCTTCTTCAATCGCTGAATTGAAGGCTTTCAGTTCAGCCAAACTTAAGTCAGCTAAATCAATGCCTTTCTGCTCACATTCACGCACGGCCAAAGCCACGGTTTCGTGGGCATCACGGAAAGGCAAGCCTTTTTTCACCAAGTAATCAGCTAAGTCAGTAGCGGTTGAGAAGCCTTGCAAAGCGGCGGCACGCATATTCTCGGCTTTCACTTGGATGCCGCCCACCATATCAACAAAGATAGTTAAGGT
>CAZIKJ010000151.1:0-1819 GCA_964539685.1 uncultured Pelistega sp. | reverse complement strand
CACATCTTGTCCGCATAGCGTGCATGATGGCGATACGTTTATTTGTCGTTCTGCTCAAGTGCAGCGATGCTCGCTTCAAGCTGCTCAACACGTTGACGTAGGCTATCAACTAATTCACGTTGGATATCAAACTCTTCGCGTGTTACCAGATCCATCTTCGCAAAACCTTGCGCCATAAATGACTTAACGTTCTTCTCAATATCCGCTGCTGGACTTTTAGCAATTAAGTCCTGAACGTTCTTAGAGAATTCTTCAAAAAATTGACTGGGATTAATCATGCGCTTTCCTTTAGGGTTTGGACTTAAATTAAGTGCTTATTATAGACTAAAAGTTTGCCTAAGCAATTAAGGAGAAAGGGTCACAGAATAAGTCAAGAGAATACGCCTCTCAAGAACTACATGCCACGCCTTAAGATTTATAAGAACTTTATTTGAAAAAAGAGCAATCTTGAATAAAAGATCACTAGCTCTGCAAACAAGACCTGAGTTATAAAAACTTAGAAAAAAGACCCGTTATAAAAACCTGTCATAAAAAAGACCTGCCTCGAATATATCTCAAGGTCAGGTCTAGTTATCAACTACGTTTAGGTCTTAACAAAGCGCTCATTAGGCCTTTTTCGTAAAGCTTAACTCATCGCCTTGACGATCCACCAGAATCGTATCTTCAGCGGCAAATTCACCTTCAAGAATTCGCTTAGATAATGGATTTTCAATCATCTGCTGGATTGCTCGTTTCAGAGGACGGGCACCAAACACAGGATCAAATCCGCTCTCAGCAATTTTCTCTAAAGCTTCTTCACTTACAACAAGGTGCATCTCTTGTGCGCTTAAGCGTTGCTCTAAACGTGCCAATTGAATGCGTGCAATATTCGCAATATGCTTATTGTCTAAGCCATGGAAGACCACGACTTCGTCAATTCGGTTAAGGAATTCAGGTCTGAATGAATCTTTCAACTCTTCCCAGACTACCGCCTTAATCGCCTCATAAGGCTCACTCGCCATTCTTTGAATTTGGTGTGAACCAATATTCGAGGTCATTACAATTACCGTATTTCTAAAGTCAACAGTACGACCTTGACCATCCGTTAAACGCCCGTCATCAAGCACTTGTAGCAAGACGTTAAAGACATCGGGGTGCGCTTTTTCAACCTCATCCAATAAGATGACACTATACGGTTTACGACGTACAGCCTCAGTTAAATAACCACCCTCTTCATAGCCCACATATCCTGGCGGCGCACCAATTAGACGCGCAACTGAATGCTTCTCCATGAACTCGCTCATATCGATACGCACCAAGTGCTCATCAGAATCGAATAAAAAGTTGGCTAAAGCCTTGGTCAGCTCTGTCTTACCAACACCTGTTGGTCCTAAGAACAAGAAAGAACCATACGGTTTGCTTGGATCAGACAAACCCGCACGAGAGCGACGAATCGCATCAGCAACTAAGTTCACTGCTTCATCTTGACCTACTACGCGCTTATGCAATTGCTCTTCCATCGCTAATAATTTAGAGCGTTCACCCTGCATCATCTTAGCGACGGGAATACCAGTTGCACGCGACACCACTTCCGCAATTTCTTCGGCACCGACTTCAGTACGTAATAAGGTGGTTTCCTTATCGCTACTGCTTTCTGCCGCTTTGAGACGCTCTTCCAATTGCGGTAATTTGCCATATTGCAATTCCGCCAATTGTTCAAACTGACCCTTGCGTTGGAACTCCGCCATTTGCGCACGCACTTGTTCAATCTCTTCACGAATCGACTGAGTTCCTTGTACGGAGGCCTTTTCCGCTTTCCATACTTGGGCATAATCATCGT
>CAZIKJ010000150.1:0-4657 GCA_964539685.1 uncultured Pelistega sp. | reverse complement strand
AGGCTGGGCCTATTAAACCACTAATATTGAGGGGAAATCCACATATGCAAATTAAGCGTTCTCTTTTGGTTTTTACACTCCTAGGTGCTTTAGCAGGTTGTGAATCGATGAACGGTTTTCTTGATTCAGTTATGGCGCCTTCAACACCAAGCACCACTTCAGGAAGTAGTAACTTGCCTGCTCATATTCCTTCAGCACCGCCACCGAATATGCCAGCCCCGACTAGTCAGCCTACTGCTAATACTCCACGCACTGCATCCTCCTTAGTTATCTATGTAGGTTCTAATCAAACAGAACCTGGCTACTCCTTGGTACAACAAAAAGGTCAATCGATCTACGTTGACCCACGCCAAACCCTATTACACCGCGATTTAAGTAATGCGCTTGCCGTCATGGATGAGAGTAATCGTGCTTTTGTGAATTTGGTCTTCTCGGCATCAGGTCAAGATAAATTAGCCCAACTCACTCGTAACAATACAGGTCGCTCATTAGTGGTGACCATGAGTAATGAGCTAATTTCCATTATCAATATCGCTGCTCCTGTTACTAACGGTACCTTATACGTGCCTATGGCTAATGCTCAAGATGCGCAGACCTTCGAGCGTCGTATTCTTGATGGGGAATAAGGCCGTCGCTTGAGTGCGATCAGCACTAAAAAGAAGAGGGCATAGCTATTTATCAACAGCTATGCCCTTGTTTTATTGCTTACGCTATCACTTGTAAATCCAGCTCAACAATCACAGGCGTATGATCTGATGGGCGCTCCCAAGCGCGCGGGACCTTATCAATTGTGCTGGCTGTGCACAGTGGTTTTAAAGCTTCAGAAATCAATAAATGGTCAATGCGTAGACCTGCATTGCGCCTAAAACCAAACTGACGATAATCCCACCAACTAAAGCTTTTTTCTTCTTGTTCAAAGAGTCGGAAAGAGTCATATAAGCCTAACGATAACAATTCTTGAAAGTGTGCACGCTCTGGTGGTGATATCAAAATCTCTCCCGTGTACTTTGCATGTACATCACAGTCTTCGGGTGCAATATTAAAGTCGCCTGTTAAGACAAGATTGGGATACGTATTAAGTTGCTCCTGTATATAACGCTTTAAGCCCTCATACCAGCGCATCTTGTAGGTATACTTATCACTCCCTAACTCACTGCCGTTAGGACAGTAGACATCAATAATACGTAATGGACCCTGGTCTGTCGCAATTTCAACGGCAAGGAGTCGTTGTTGTTCATCCTCATAATGAGGATTATTAATTTGCACCGATAGCATTGGTGTTTTGCTCAAAATGGCTACGCCGTTATAGGTTTTTTGACCTGACCAGACTGCATGATAAGCTATTTCTTGAAGTGCCTCATGCGGAAATTTATGACTCTCCATCTTTAGCTCTTGCAAACACAGAACGTCAACTTGACTTTGATTAAGCCAATCAATAACCTGAGGTAGACGAACAGATAAGGAGTTGACGTTCCAACTAGCAATTTTCATAAAGCATTTCCAAAAATAGGATGAGATAAAAGGTATTTCGTTATAAAACTATGCCTATGGCAAAATATTGAGTTTATGTCGTATTGTAGCAAAGCACTGATGAAAGCTAAAATGTGCGTAAAATCGCAAGATAATTACCTACAACTTGAAGACATTAGGTCAAATACGGATAAATGCATAGTCAAGCATATCTTATGGCATACTTTGTATTATGATTATGTAACACTTGAATAAATAATTAAAAAATTCATTCATGAATGCTTTAGGGCATTCAAATTTATGCTTTAATGCCTATCCACAAAGGAGATATTATGTCAGACGTTTATGTAGTTTCCGCTATGCGTACAGCGATTGGTGGCTTTGGTGGTTCACTCAAGGATATTCCGCCACACCAACTTGGTACAACAGTCATGAAAGCCGCTCTTGAAAAAGCGGGTGTCCAAGGTGCCGATGTTGGCCACGTCGTGGTTGGCCATGTGGTCAATACTGAACCACGTGATATGTACTTATCACGCTATGCTTCAGTTAATGCAGGCGTATCCATCGAGACACCAGCAATGAATGTAAACCGTCTTTGCGGCTCAGGCTTACAAGCGATTATTTCTGCTGCACAATCTATTCTATTAGGTGATGCACAAATTGCCATTGGAGCTGGTGTTGAAAATATGAGCCGTGCTCCGTACATTGCACCCGCCTTACGCTTTGGTGCGCGTATGGGTGACTCACAGTTCCTCGATATGATGACAGGCGCTTTAAGTGATCCATTTGAGCGTATCCATATGGGTGTTACCGCTGAGAACTTGGCCTGCAAATATGAAATTAGCCGTGAAGAACAAGATGCTTTAGCCGCTGAGTCACATGCGCGTGCTATCAACGCTATCAACAAAGGGTATTTCAAAGACCAAATCGTTCCTATCATGCTCAAAACACGCAAAGGCGAAGTCGCCTTCGATACGGATGAGCATGCACGTAATGACATTACTCCGGAAGGTTTAGCTAAGCTTAAACCTGTATTTGTTAAAGAGAATGGTACCGTCACAGCTGGTAATGCCTCAGGCATTAATGATGGTGCAGGTGCGGTTGTCCTTATGAGTGGTGAAGCTGTCAAAGCCCGTGGCGTTAAACCGCTTGCACGTTTAGTCGCCTATGCACACGCTGGCGTTGAACCAAGCATTATGGGCATCGGCCCGGTACCTGCAACTGAACTTGCTTTGAAAAAAGCGGGTTTAAGCATTGCTGATTTGGATGTGATTGAAGCGAATGAAGCCTTTGCTGCTCAAGCATTGGCCGTATCTAAAGCGCTAAAATTAGATCCTGCTAAAGTAAACCCGAATGGTAGTGGTGTCGGTTTAGGTCACCCAATTGGTGCTACAGGTGCGATTATCACCACAAAGGCGTTACATGAGTTACATCGCATTCAAGGCCGCTATGCACTGGTTACAATGTGCATTGGTGGAGGCCAAGGTATTGCTGCGATCTTCGAACGAGTATAAAGACGTGAGTAAACGCGCACATCATCCTGAATTAGATATGCCAACACTATCAGAGATGGACGGTGTGCGCTACCTACACTTTGGCAGTCCTTGGATTCAAGGCGCCATGCAGATTTCCCATCCCTCACGCCTTGTATTCCTTTATACGCGTCAAATGATGGCCTGGCTATTATTCTTGTCATCCAAGTCTGTCAATAAAATCGGTGTTCTTGGTTTAGGTGCGGGCTCTTTAGCTCGCTACTGCATGAAGTATACGAAAGCAGAGGTAGAGGTCCTAGAATGGAACCCTAGCGTCACCGCCTTTTGCCAACAGTACTTTCGTTTACCCAAGCAAGAACGATTCACCATCACGCATGAAGATGCTCAGCTATGGGTTAAAGCGCCTGAACAAAAAAATAGCTGTGAGGTTTTATTGGTTGATCTGTATGACTATACCGCCCAAGGTCCAGTCGCAAGTTCATTAGAGTTTTATAAAAACTGCTATAAAACCTTAAAAGATAACGGCATTTTAGTGGTCAATTTATTTGGGCACCACCCAAGTTTTACCAAGAACATCCAAAATATTAATAAGGCATTCGCAGAACGGACTCTATTATTTGATGAAACCGAGGATGGTAATCGTATTGTTTTAGCCTTCAAAGGGGCGCCTTTGATAGTGAGTGAAGCGGATTATTATGCGCGAGCTAGAGTGCTTGAACGCTTTGCAGAAATTGAGGCGTTGCTCATGGCCAAGGAGTTGGAATCACAGTTACGTCATAAAGCTAACACGCACGGTTTAGCTGACCATGAATTTAGCGTTTAATTTATCGCCTAAATTTTCGCTCGCACATGTCAGCAATTGGGTATGGCCAATTTTGTTTTAAAGTATCGATTATTGAAACCGTTTTAACGATTTCGACTCTATCAAACCTAGTGTTTCTACTAGAGTATGATCACTAGGTTTCTAATTCAGTAAAAAATGTGTAGTATTTCACGATTTACAATTTCTCTTTAGGAGTTTCATATGTTGCTAAAAAGCTTTAAATTGTCTGCTTTGGCTCTCGTTTTAGGTTTAACTGCAGGCGCTGCTTTAGCACAAGACAAGCATGTGGCGATTACCGCAATCGTTGAGCACCCCTCCTTAGATGCCGCCCGTGATGGTGTGATTAAAGCCTTAGCTGAAGAGGGTTTTGTAGAAGGCAAGAATTTAGAAGTCGACTATCAAAGCGCACAAGGCAATACTGGCACAGCAGCGCAGATTGCTCGTCAATTCATCGGTGAGAAGCCTGATGTTATTGTAGCGATTGGCACACCATCAGCACAAGCAGTTGTTGCGGCTACCAAAACCTTGCCCTTAGTGTATGCTGCTGTGACTGCGCCTGTTGAGGCACAACTCGTGAGCACCATGGAAGCATCTGGCAGTAACGTGACGGGTGTCTCTGATGTGCTTGAATTAGAGCCTCAAGTTGAACTCATTAAAAAGATTGTGCCAACAGCTAAACGTGTTGGTATCGTTTATAACCCAGGTGAAGCTAACTCGGTTGTGGTAGTGAATGCGCTCAAGGATTTGTTGCCTAAGCATGATATGACGCTTGTTGAAGCCTCGGCTCCTCGTTCTGTTGATGTGGGTTCTGCGGCTCGTAGCTTAGTCGGTAAAGTAGATGTCATCTACACTAATACGGACAATAATGTGG
>CAZIKJ010000149.1:0-3267 GCA_964539685.1 uncultured Pelistega sp. | reverse complement strand
GAAATAGGAATTATGTTGACAATTCAATTGTCAATCCTTAAATTAAGGTATATTTAATGACGACATAAGATCATTAAAAAGCTACTGCGATAATAGTAGGCTATATTTGCTTTTTTATTTATTCGTTTTTATCTATCACCCCCTTTCATATTACTTAAGATGCGCTACGACCTAACCGATTTAAAACTATTTATTAATATTGGGGAAACTTCCAACCTGACACGTGCTGCAGAGAAAATCTTTCTTTCCTTGCCAGCGGCAAGTGCACGGATCAAGAATTTAGAGGACTCACTTAAGGTGCGTCTTTTAATCCGTCAGGTCACTGGGGTGAAGATGACGCCTGCCGGTGAGATTCTCTATAAATATGCGAAATCGGTGTTTCAGCAGTTAGAGTCCTTACATACAGAGCTACAGCCTTTTTCCGAAGGGATTAAGGGCAAGTTACGTATTTTGGCCAATACCTCAGCGACATACTCGTTCGTGACCGAAGCGCTAGGTAACTTTTTACAAGATAATCCTGATGTAGATATTGAGTTAGAAGAGAAAATCACGCGCGACGTCTTGGCTGCAATTCGCAATGGAACAGGCGATTTAGGGCTGGTTTCGGGTAATCTGGATATGTCTGGTTTAGATGTAACACCTTTATTTAAAGATGAATTAGTGGCGATTGTGAATGCTGACCATGAGCTGACAGACCGTGAAACGGTGAGTTTTGACGAGCTTGTCGATAATTATCAATTCGTCGGTATTAATCAAGATAGTGTGCTGCAGACCTTCTTGGATGAGCGTGCGCATCAACTCGGTAAACGAATTCACCAACGTGTCTATGCGGGGGGCTTTGAGGTGGTGGCGCGCATGGTCTCCGCCAAGATTGGTGTGTCCATCATGCCGCTTGAATGTACGCTTAAATTAGGTCATATCGCGAATATCAAGGTGATTAAGTTAAGTGATCGCTGGGCTTGTCGTGAGCGCTATATCTGTCGTCTACCTGGACGTGACTTGCCACCTTATGCGGAGAAGTTTATTGAAAGCGTCTTGGATGCGGTCAAGAAAATGGGCCTGAATGATGAAAAAGCGGCCGCTGAAAAATAAATGGCTGAGCGTATAAGTACTTGCGGAATAATAAGTGACTGAATGATGCACAAGTACTCGCTGCAAAATAAATGACGTCGCGTATAAGTACTCAGCTATATGTACGCTTACAATGCGTGTTTTTAGATCGACTATAAATTGTCTAGCGCAAACTCGTCACAGTAGCTCGAGTCCTGCGTATCCTTGATAACGGGCCTAATGAGAGGGCAAGCCATACGCGCCTTCTAAAACCATGAGCATTAACTTCATAAGTTTCGAACTTATCGCTGCCCATTCTCATGCATAATATGTCTTCAGACTATATAAACTACACAATAAATACAATGGAGACAATGCTATGCCAACTATTACCTATCGTCGTGGTTTTTTAAAATTATGCATCGCTGCTGCTTTGGCGAGCACCTATGGTTTTGCTACTCCTACTATGGCAGCTGATTGGCCCGAGAAGCCAGTAACTTTTATCGTGCCATTTGCCCCAGGCGGTCCTGTGGATACGGCTGCACGTATTGTTACATCGCCATTTACCTCGTCTTGGGCGCACCCTGTGGTGATTGATAATAAAGCAGGTGCGGGCGGTATTGTGGGTGCACGCTTAGCAGCGAAGGCTAGGCCAGACGGCTACAACTTTTTCTTCTCTGCGATCCATCATGCGATTCTACCGAGTTTGAATAATGACTTAGGTTATGAAATTGGCGTGGATTTAGTACCTGTGTCAGGGGTTGCGCGCTTTCCGATTATTCTTGTGGCGCATCCTTCACTGAACGTGAAGACGGTGCAAGAGTTAATTGAATTGGCGAAAACCAGGCCGAATGAGATTTCTTATAGTTCCTCAGGCACGGGTGGTGGTACGCATCTCGCAGGTGAATTATTTGCTAGCCAAGCAGGGGTGAAATTACAGCACGTGCCGTATCGTGGCAGTGCGCCAGCCGTGCAAGACTTGGTGGGTGGACAAGTGCAGTTAATGTTTGCTGATGCAACCTCAGCCTTACCATTTATTAAAACAGGTCAGGTTGTACCGCTAGGCGTGGGCAATAAAGAGCGTTCGCAATTAGCACCAGAAATCCCAACCATTAGCGAATCAGGCTTGCCTGGTTATGAGGCCTATTCTTGGAGTGGATTGTATGCGCCTAAGGGTACGCCACAAGAAATTATTACTAAATTGAATGCTGATATTAATCAGTCGCTAGCGATTAAAGAGATTGCTGATCGCATGAACGGCTCAGGTTCAGAGCCTATGATTATGACGCCGGATGAGTTTGGTAAATTCACTCAAGATGAAGTGGCAAAATGGCGTGAAACCATCAAAGAGGCCAATATTCAAGTTCAGCAATAAGGCTTAAGGAATAAGCCCTAAGGCTAAAGTCTTAAGATGTAAGACTAGAACCGTGGGCTTAAGGCATAGCTATAAAATCTCTCTTTCAAAGAATTCGATTAAGTCATAAAGTACGGCATATTGGCAGAGTATTTTATGACTTTTTCGCTATAAGAGGGGTTTTGACGTGCTTCGCGCTGTGGTGAAAATACAAATTGTTACTTAAGTGTTTACCCTAGTCAATATTCAGAAAGCCATAAAAATAGGCCAAATTCGCATTATTTTGAGTCAAATAAATTTAACAATAATATTAGATAATGCTTGATTCGATTAAATGAGATTGTTTCAGCTTGATTATGTATTTCTTGATTAGGCTCAAGGAATAGTGTCTTTTCACTAGTCAATAACCCTTGTTTCTATCACTTTTTTCATTATTTTGAGACAATTAACTCTCCTAATCATTAACTATTGTCTCATTTTTCAAAAATAAACACTAAGCTTAATGTAAGTTTGTTGTTGTGCCTTAAAATATTTTGGCTTTTAATTAGCCAAATCGAACCTTTTTTTGATTCGCCATGCGAAACATATATTGTCATTTTAAATTAAAATTACATACATCTATTATTTTATTTGTAAACGCAAATTTACAGAATTCAGTTTGAATAGGTCTATAATCCGTGTGATGACCATAGTGGTCTTATCAAGTGCCATGACGTGGGCATTTTACTGTCAATGTTATGGGATTAATTTTCTTGGAGTTTATGTAAAATGACATCAACAAGCTCAGGCTTACCCAGCCGACTTATATGGGTTTTGGTGGCAATCATTGGCGCATTTGCTTTTGGCTATATTGCATTAAATCG
>CAZIKJ010000148.1:0-1580 GCA_964539685.1 uncultured Pelistega sp. | reverse complement strand
GTTGCCGCCCTTGATCAGCGTCTTAGCCATATGTAAGCGACCACGCTCACCACCCGAAAGAGAACCGACCTGCTTATTCTGGTCAGCGCCTTTAAAGTTAAAGCGCCCCAAATAAGCACGTGCAGGCATTTCAAAGCGACCCACTGTCAATAAATCAGCTCCATTCGCAATATACTCAAAGACATTTTTATTATCTTCTAAGTTTTCACGAGACTGATCCACAAAAGAAATATTCGCAGTTTGACCAATTGATACCTCGCCTGAATCTGGCTGCTCAGCGCCTGTAATCATACGGAACAAGGTTGATTTACCCGCACCGTTAGGTCCAATAATACCGACGATAGCACCAGGTGGAACCTTAAAGCTTAAATCATCAATTAAGAGGCGATCGCCAAAGGCCTTAGAGACATTCTTAAATTCAATCACTTCATTACCTAAGCGCTCTGCCACAGGAATAAAGATCTCCTGGGTTTCGTTACGCTTCTGGTACTCATGTGAAGAAAGCTCTTCAAAACGGGCCAAACGTGCCTTAGACTTCGCTTGACGGCCCTTAGGATTCTGACGCACCCATTCCAACTCTTTCTTGATCGTGCGTTGACGTGCAGACTCTTGGCTCTCTTCTTGTTTTAAGCGGTCATCTTTCTGCTCTAACCACGAACTATAGTTACCCTTCCAAGGAATACCATGACCACGGTCTAACTCAAGAATCCATTCCGCCGCATTATCTAAGAAGTAGCGATCATGGGTAACCGCCACTACTGTGCCTGGGAATTTTTGTAAGAATTGCTCTAACCAATCCACACTTTCCGCATCCAAATGGTTAGTTGGCTCATCAAGCAAGAGCATATCAGGCTTAGACAGCAATAAAGCGCAGAGTGCAACACGGCGCTTCTCACCACCCGACAAATTGCCAACGATCGCATCCCAAGGTGGTAAACGTAAAGCGTCAGCAGCAATTTCCATTTGGTGTTCAATATCATCCGCACCGCTTGAAGCGGCCGCAGAAATAATCGCCTCTAACTCAGCTTGCTCGGCTGCTAATTTATCAAAATCCGCATCAGGATCGGCATATTCACTATACACCTCATCCAAACGACGACGTGCAGTAAATACCGCCCCCAAACCCTGCTCCACCGCTTCACGCACAGTGTGCTCAGGATTCAATTGCGGTTCCTGTGCCAGATAACCAATATTCAGGTTAGGCATTGGGATGGCTTCGCCTTCAATCTCTTTATCAAGGCCAGCCATGATTTTCAACAATGTTGATTTACCCGAACCATTTAAACCTAAAACACCAATTTTCGCACCAGGAAAAAAAGAAAGCGAAATATCACGAAGGATTTGACGCTTAGGAGGAACAATCTTCCCAACGCGATTCATCGTAAAAACGTACTGAGCCATGAATAATGCCTATAAATAGAGAAATAATATAATCTCGTTATTGTAGTCAAACTACCTAGATTTGTCTGTAAAAAGGCAGTGTTCTGCATTTAATCCGCAGCGTAATTACGTAGTTTGGCAAGAAGTTAGTGGTGAGGTCTTTTAAGCAAAAATTTAAACGAAAGTTGCGCAATACTTAG